>JBHHXS010000189.1:0-7005 GCA_046757145.1 Phycisphaerae bacterium
GTGCTTATGCCGCAGTAGACGGGGACCATGGCACACGACCATCTGCGACGAGCAAAGCGGTATTACGACGCCATCGTCGTCGGCTCTGGTTTGGCCGGCCTCACCGCCGCCAATTACCTGGCAAAGTGCAATCGATCTGTGCTGCTTCTCGAGCAGCATTACAACCTGGGCGGCATGGCCACTTGGTTCCGCAGGAAAGGGGGGCACATCTTCGATATATCCCTCCACGGGTTCCCGATCGGAATGATCAAGAGCTGCCGGAAATACTGGACGCAGGAGATTGCGGATTCCATCGTGCAACTCAAGCGAATACGCTTCGACAACCCGCAGTTCCAACTGGAGACGACGTTCGACCGCGCTGATTTCACGAGGCTCCTTGTGGAGAAGTTCGGCATCAAGCCCGGCACGGTGGAGAGCTTCTTCGACGCTGCACGCGGACTGGACTTCTTCGGCGACCAGACGATGACGACACGCGAGCTGTTTGAGCAGTATTTCCCGGGACGAAGTGACGTCGTGCGCCTGCTCATGGAGCCGATTGCATATGCCAACGGTTCAACGCTGGATGACCCCGCGATCAGCTATGGCATCGTGTTCTCGAACTTCATGAGCAAGGGCGTGTACATTTTCCGCGGAGGGACGGACAAGCTCATCCGCCTCATGAGGGCCGAGCTGCAGGCCAACGGCGTCGACATTCGAACCCAGGTGGAAGTGCAGCGCATCGTGGTGGAGAATGGGAGAGCCACCGGCGTACTGGCAAACAACAGGCATATCTCGTGTGGAACAGTAATATCGAACGCCAACCTGAAGACCACCATCGAGAAGCTCGTGGGTTGTGAGAACTTCGCACGCGACTTCGTGGACGAGGCGAGGGCGGTACGACTTAACAACAGCAGCTGCCAGGTCTACATGGGGATCCGCAAGGGTGAGACGCTGGACTACATAGGCGACCTGCTGTTCACATCGGTCGCCCCCGAGTTCGATTCGGTTCAGCTGTGCGCAAAGAACGTTACCAGCCGTACTTTCTCGATGTACTATCCGGATATCCGTCCCGGTTCGCACCGCTATACGATAGTCTCGTCAACCAATGCCAACTGGGACGACTGGAGCGGTCTATCCGATGAGCAGTACCAGCGCGACAAACAGCACCTCATCGAAACGACGATTGACGCATTGGAAAAGTACATACCCGACATCCGTGGCAAGCTGGACCATGTCGAGGCCGCCACGCCGCAGACGTTCCATCATTACACGAGGCATGAGTCCGGCGCCACGTTCGGCACGAAATTCGAGGGACTTAAAGTCAGCATGGAGCTGCCGAAGCGAATCAACGGCCTATTCCACACCGGGTCGGTTGGCATCATCATGTCGGGCTGGCTCGGGGCGATCAACTACGGGGTGATCGTGGCCAACGAGGTCGAGAGCCTTAACTGCGACCGCGCGGACAGCCAGGAGCACGCGGCCTGATGAGTGCGTCGATTGATCTGACATCGATACCGCATCGCCCGCCGTTTCTTTTCGTCGATGAGATAGTGGAGGTGACGTCCGATCGGATCGTGACGAAGAAGCTTGCCGATCCGGAGGCTGACTTCTTTCGCGGGCACTATCCCGGTCATCCGGTGATGCCCGGGGTGCTGCTGTGCGAGTGCTGCTTCCAGGCTGGGGCGTTACTGCTTGCCCATCGTCTGGGCGATACGGCAGGGTGCAAAGGGATACCGGTCGTCACGCGCATTGAGGACGCTCGCTTCAAGCGGATGGTCAAGCCTGGGGAGATGCTATACGTCGAAGCCGCCGTCGATGACGTTCTGGACACCGCCTACTTTCTTTCCGGACGCATAACCGTGGAAGGCACCATCGCACTTCGCGTGAAGTTCGCCTGCATGCAGGTCCCTCCAAAGGACGGTGTTGTGTGAGCTTTCTGAATCTCGAGGGCAAGGTCTTCGTGGTCTTCGGCGTGGCTAACAAGCGCAGCGTAGCTTATATGATCGCGCGCACTCTTGAGGCGGAAGGGGCGAAGGTCGTCTACAGCGTACACTCTGAGGCTCGGCGCAGGAGTCTCGGCAAGCTTCTTGCTGGACGTGAGGTGTATACATGTGATCTCGAGCAGGGTTGTCAGATTACCGATCTGGTTGAGGCGGTCCGGGCCAAGCACGAGATCATTCACGGACTGGCGCACTGCGTCGCCCATGCCGACTACGAGTCATTCACCGGGCAGTTCCATGAGGTTCGGCGCGACGAGTTCCTCCAATGCGTCTCCGTCAGTTGTTACTCGCTGATCGCCGTCGCCAATGCGTTCAGGGAGCTGCTCGACCGGCACGCAAGTGTCGTGACGATCTCGATCTCGACGACGCAGATGGCGGTGGAGAGCTACGGCTTCATGGCCCCGGCCAAGGCGGCCCTCGACTCGACCGTTGCGTTCCTGGCTAAGTCATTCAGCCGATTCTCCGAGGTGCGATTCAACGCTGTCCGCGCGGGTTTGCTCAAGACGGCTGCATCCGCGGGGATCCCGGGCTACGTGGACCACTACATGTTCGCTGAACAGGTCACCCTGCGCAAGCGAGGGTTGGCCACCCAGGAAGTCGCCGACGCCGCAGTATACCTGCTTAGCGACAGGTCGTCCGGAATCAACGCCCAGGGCATCGTCGTCGACTGTGGAATGGCAATCAACTACTTCGACGCCGAGGTTGTCAGACACACTCTTGGCGGTGTCTGGCCTGTTGAGCCCTGATGATGATCCGACCGGTGCTCGTCCCCATTCCCCCGCCCGCCGCGGGCGACGGGCTGCCCGCCGCCACGGCTGGAGCTCGTCTGCGTACGCCCGAACGCGTTGCTCAACAACGTGCATACGCCCGGCTCGCACTGCGGGAATGCGCCAGGCTGAGCGGAGCGCCGCTGGAAGGATGGAAGAAAGGGCGTGACGAGGCACCTGTGCCACTGGCGCGATGCGGTCTCCACGGTGAGCCGGACGGGTTGTACCACTGGTCGGTGTCACACAAGCGTCATTGGGCTGCAGCTGTCATAGCTGACCATCTTGTAGGAATCGACGTCGAATACATTGTCCCCCGCAGAGAGAGTCTGTTTGAAGCCCTCGCCTCAGAAAGCGAATGGACCGTGATGGGCGGCCGATCCTGGGCATCGTTCTACCGCCTATGGACAGCCAAGGAGGCGACTCTCAAGGCCAACGGGGTGGGGGTAGGCGAACTGAGAGCATGTCGCCTGGTTGAAGTTGCCAGCGAGCACCGTTTGACGGTCGAGTACACTCCCCCGGTCCGGAGTGATCCGCATGCTGCGAACAGCGCGTTGTCGTTTTCGACGGGGTGCGCCCACTGGTCCATCGAGCATTTCTACATCGCGGACCACGTGGCTGCGGTGACCTGCGGCACGGTGCCCGTGTCGTGGTGCGTGCTCGACTCGTGATGCCGTTCGTCGTACTAGCTGTTGTCGCTCTGCTGACGTCGCTAATCTCCGCGATCCTCGGGATGGGCGGCGGGATACTGCTTCTGGCGGCGATGTTCTGCTTCATGCCGCACGCCGACGCCATCCCGACACACGCAGCGGTGCAGATTGCCAGCAACGGGACGCGAGTTCTGGCGTTTCTCAAGAACGTGGATCGCTCGGCGTTCGGCCGGTTCGTTCTAGGTGTGGTGCCGGGGAGCGGCGTTGGCATGCTGCTGCTCTGGCTGTTGGGCGAACCGGATCGCAGCGAACCATATCTCAAGACGCTTATCGGGGCGTGCATCTTGGTATTGACTTTCCTTCCGAACAAGCGGCCCGCGGGCAACGGCTCTCCCCGACCGACAGGGACGAAGTGGTGGGACTTCCCCGCCCTGGGGCTGGTAGCCGGAACCGCTGCACTTACGGTAGGCGCCGTGGGCCCGCTCATAGCGCCGATGTTCGCTCGAAGGGATTTCATCAAGGAGAGGTTGATCGCCACGAAGGCCGTGTGCCAGCTCGTTACACACATTCTCAAGATTCCCGCGTTCCTGCTGATTCGCAACGTCGACGTGCCTCACCTGAGCGGCCTGGCGCTCGTGATGATCTGCATGGTGGTTCCAGGAACAATCGTCGGAAAGCGCTTGCTTGCCGGCGTCTCCGAGCGGCACTTCGTCCTTGCCTACCGAGTCGCCCTTACCGTAGCCGGGATAAAGGTGCTCATCCTGGATGGCGTGCGCAACTTGCCACTGTGGCAGTAATCGGCAGGCAGCGGCCCGTCTGCCGCTGTGACCCTGCCCCGGTTATCACTCCCGCCGGAGCGTCAACGAGTATCCTCCTCCGAAGTCCGAGTCTCAGAGTACTCGCGCCGTCTCCCGTTGGCAGCACATTGACCGGGAAGCGCGGCGAATGCGCTGGGGCACATGTTCGAAGATGAATGCCGTGTGGACGGCGGGGTGTTGCCGGCGAGTCGCAACGGATGTCCCAGGGATCACTTGGGTGCCTGCTGTGAGACGCCCAATACCGCGGAGCGCATCACCGACAGGCATCGCCGATCATTGCCACAGCGTCGTCGACCTCGGCTTCGGTTGTGAACCGCCCGACACTGAGGCGGATGGCCCCGTCGGCGATGTCAGCAGGTACGTTCATTGCCGCCAACGTACCCGATCTACCGCCCGCGCCACTGTGACATGCCGCGCCGGTGCTCGCGCATATTTCGGGACACGCGGCCAGAACGTCGGCGCCCACGCGACCACGCAGGCCGATTGCCAGCGTGTTGGGCAATCTAAGCTCGGGATGGCCCAGCATGACGACGTCCTCACCCAGCCGGCGCCGCAATCCGTCGAACAGGCGGTCGCGGAGAGCGCGCAGGCATGCATCGCCGTCGTGCTGCATTGCCAATTCAGCCGCGGTGCCAAGACCCACGATTTGTGCAACCGGCTCGGTTCCGGCGCGCCTACCGCCTTCGTGCCCGGCACCGTGATGCAGGGGCTCGATCTCAACGCCGCGACGAATGTAAAGCGCTCCGATGCCCGTTGGAGCGTAGAGTTTGTGCCCTGCCAGCGAAAGGCAGTCGACACCCAGCTCCGCAACCTTTGCGGGAATCTTTCCACAAGATTGGGCGGCATCGGTGTGCATTAGAATGCCCGCTTCACGAGCGACCTCAGCGATCTCGGCGATCGGCTGGATGCTGCCCACCTCGTTGTTCGCGTGCATGATGGAGATCAAGATCGTGTCGGGACGAATCTCGGCAATGACGGCCTGTACATCCACTAGCCCGGATGCGTCTACACCCACATAGCTGAGGTCGAATCCTATCCCCTCGAGCGCCCGACAGGGGTTGACAACCGCCGGGTGCTCAATGGCCGATATGATGATATGTCGTCCCTTGTTGCTCCTGGTAGCGGCTACGCCCTTAATAACGAAGTTGTTGGCCTCCGTACCTCCTGACGTGAATATGATCTCGTCAGCTCGCGCTCCGAGCAACATAGCTACCTGCTGGCGGGCTTTGTCGACCGCCTCGCGCATGCGGCGTCCCATCACATGAGCGCTCGACGGGTTGCCGTAGAACTTGCCCAGATAAGGCCACATGGCTTCCCGAACAGCCGGGTCGACCGGCGTAGAAGCATTGTAATCCAGGTATATCATCATAATGCCTCCGGATCGACGGTCATGGTTGTACACCTCGCGCGCTGGTCTTCCTATAGGCTAATCCGCCGGGCTCCGCAACGGGCGGTCGACCCGCACGAAGCCTAGCCCACGATCTGACCCCTGTTGTTGATACGGTAGGTCGTACCACTCCAGCAGATTACGCGTTTCACGGTCAGCCACCACCAGGCACGGCAGAGAATAAGTATGACCAACAAGACAGAGAAGGGGTAGAGAAAAAGATACCGCCGCCTACACCCACCGAATCCCCAGAAGTTGAAGCTCACACCCATGAGCAGCGCGAGGTGCAGGCCACAGCATACATGCAACGCCACCGAGACGCCCGGGCCCACCTCGTACGGGAATGAGCCGGACGCGGCGGAGGTGAGCATGGCTAGCGCAGCAGCGAACGGCAGCAGCGATCCCAACACCAGCCAAAAGACACTCAGCGCGATCTTCATACTACTGCGCAAGGCTCCCACGTAGATACGGGCCCACCCATCACGAATGGCGGTGTAGGTGCAGTACATCCGAACACTGAAGAGCTCACGCCCTGAAGCGACGTGGCACTTGACCCCCGCGCGTTTCGCGCATTCCGCCAGCGGTATATCTTCAATGATCGCCCGGCGTATGGCGCGGTGCCCGCCTATGCGATCGTACTCGTCTTTTCGAATCAGCAGGAATTGGCCGTTGGCGAACGCGAGCTTGCTGCGGGAATCGTTGACTCGACCCGAGCCGTACCACAATGCGATAATCCCCGCGCACAGCGGGATCATAAGGTGTTCCCAGAATCTTTCCGCCCGGATGCGTGGCCAGAGTGTCATTAATCCTATGTCGCCCCGCATCGCCTCTTCGACAGCCGTCCGTACCGCCCACGGCGCCAGGGTGCAATCAGCATCCACGAACAGTATCCATTCGCCCGTGAGCGCACGTGTAGCCTGCCAGAGTGCGTGGGATTTGCCCAGCCAACCCGGAGGCAATGAATCGATCCGGATGCTGCGCAGGCGTGGGTCCGGTCCAACGGCGTTACGTAGGTTGACAATGGTATCGTCGTCGCTTCGGTCGTCCGCGACAACCACCTCGATGGGGCGACAATCCTGCGCCAGTACGCTCGTCACGCATTCCGCAAGATTCCGTCCTTCGTTCCGGGCGGGTATCACCACGGAGACTGTCGGCCTGGGCTCACTCTTGCCGTTACCGGCGGACGCTTCCTCCGGTTGCACACTGAGGAACAGACCGCGCCGCTTAGCGCTGCACTGAGCGATGAGCAAGCCCACCCATATCCCGCAGATCGCGAACCAGCAGGACGTCAGCAGCGCTACAGGTGGGACTGACACCGTTCAAGAACACCGTAAATTCAAGCCGCGGGCGACCGAATTGGGAACTTCTCTACGACTAGATACACAGCGTCGGTCCTCGGATCGACGG
>JBHHXS010000190.1:0-6985 GCA_046757145.1 Phycisphaerae bacterium
CATACAGCAGGACCCGCGAGTGCAATCCAGGTCGGCACACAGGGCATTGTCTTGATACAGACCTCCCACCTGTTCGCAATCGTATCGCGTCCGGGCGGTACAGGTCCCGTCCGTCAGGCAACAGGCGCTTACAACACACAGATCGTCCGGGGCGCAGGGCGTACCGTCGGCGGTATAGCTCCCCCCGCCCTGGGTGCACGTCGCGGGATCCTGAACCGTGCACAAACCGCTGGTGCTACAGCAGGCGCCGCGTGCCGTGCACGTAGCCTCAAGGTCAGCACATCTGCTAGCCGGGTTATACCGATCGAGCGGACCGGTACACTGCGAGCCGACGGTGTCGTCCGTACAGGTGCCGTCCGGCCGGCAGCAGGCCCCGCGGGCGAGGCACTCGAGGGTGCACGTGGGGTCATCGACACGGAATTCGCCGACCGCCGCGGGGCACTCGGAGACCACCGTGCTCTCCACGCAACCACCGTCCAGCAAGCAGCAGGAACCCCGTGTGCACTCGGCGGCGGCGCAGTCCGCCTGGCCGCTCTGGTAGATGCCCAGCATGAACTCACATTCCTGCCTGGTCTGCACGGAACAGTTGCCGTCCGGCAAACAGCAGGCGCCGGGTATACACCGATCTGCCTGCTCACACGTGGTTCCGTCTCCGCCGTAACTGCCCGCACAGGCGTCGGGTGTGGATATCTGGCAGCCTCCGTTTACGCAGCACGCTCCTCGCCGCGGGCACACGGAGGGAAGGTCGACAGCATCGGGGCACTGGTCGCCGGGGTGGAATACATCCAGCGGGCCGGCACATTGGACTGCTACGAGATCCGGATCACATTCGCCTGTGGCCCTGCAGCACCACCCACGCGTGCAGGCCTCTACAACGCATGTCTCGATGGGCGTGCAGCTTTCGGTCAGGGTGCACACGCTCTGATCGGCACAATCGTCGAGTCCCACCGCGCACGGCGTGCCGTCATCGCAGGAACCGACAAAGCAATCGGCGTCGGAGGTGCAGCCGTTTCCGCCCTCGCTGCATGCCTTAGCACAGTCGAAATCCCCGTTGGCAATGTCGCATTCAACGCCGCTCGCACTGCACGTGTAGATGCAGTCCTGGCCGGCGCCGAGGAAGCCCCCGCCTTCGAACTCACACGCCTGTACCGTGCGCGTCTGGCACGACTCATTTGGCGCACCGGGCAGGCAGCAGCCTCCCGGCGCACAGAGCGCGACGTCGCATACTGCGCCATCTCCCCCGTAGAAGCCACCCAAAGCGGTACATTCACTTTGAGTTGCATAACGTACGTCGATAAAAGCGGGCGGCAAGCAGCAGGGGCCCTTCGGTGTGCAGGCAACGTTGACGCACTCCGTGCCGCCGGTGAATGCGTATACAGGCTCGCCGCAGTCATCGTCCGCCGGTGTAGCCGGACAATCCGAATCCAACACGCCGTCTGTGCAGGTGCCATCGCTCAGCGAACAGCAGGCTCCTATGCGCTGGCTGCAGATGCCCGGCACGCACGATGAGCCCGGGCCAAGGTGGATGCCGCCATCCACAGCACAATCAGCCTCGGATTCGATAGAGCACGATCCCGCCCGACAGCACGCACCCCATAGCTCGCACTCCCCGACACTGGGGCTGGCACAGTCGCGATTGGCGACGAACTCGTCGCCCGCGCCGCCACACGCCGACTCAGTAACGTCGTCCACGCAAGTCGCGATGGCGTGCTTGCAGCACGCCCCCATCTTCTCGCAAGGCGCCTCAGCACAAGTCTTCGTCGGAGAAAACCGGTCAAACCTACCGGAGCAGTTCGACTCGTCGACATTCTCATCGCATGTTCCATCACCCCGGCAGCAGGCCCCGACGCGTTCACATACAATGCTGACGCAATGGAGGGTCTGGATGAACTCGTCAAAAGGCTCCGTGCAGACCGAGCCGATCACGTCATCGACGCACGTCGCATCGGCATGCGAGCAGCACAATCCCCGCTCACACAGGGCGGGGTCTGAATCACAGGCCACGCCGTCACCAACGTAGATTCCCGCGAGACATGTACCAGCCGCGCAATCCTCGTCCGACGTGCATGCCGCACCGGTGTCGCTGCACGCCAGACGACGGACGCAGGCTGAGGCCGTGAACGACGCACACGATTCATCCCCGAGGCAGCACGCTCCTGTAGCCGGGCAGAGCTTCTGCGCGTTGCTCAGGCAGTTGGCACCAGCGTGAAACTCCCCCCCGAGCAGCGCGCATTGAGAGGCTATCAGGTCATCCTCGCACCCCCCCTCCGGCAGGCAGCACATGCCCAGATCGCACGTGCCCCCGGCACACACCGTGTCGACGCCGACGAACAGGCCTCCAGAGGCTGCACAGTCGTCCGCGTTGTGCAGATCATCAATGCAGGTGCCCGCCGACATATCACAGCACGCCCCGAGGTCGCAACGCCCGACATCGTCGCACTTCGTACTGTCTCCCTGGTATAGGCCTGCCTTCACGTTGCAGGCGACCTCGGTGATGTCGAAGCAAGCGTTGAGCTGGCATGGACCGTCTTCAGGTAGTTCGCCGGTGAAGTTGTTCTGAAAAAGGGAGAAGCTACGCAAGTCGACCCCGGGATCACTCAGGAACTCTGTGTAAAACAGGGCGTAGTCGGCCAGATCCACATCGCAGTCGGCGTCGCGATCGCCAGTCGGGCGGCCCTGTGCGTCAACATCGATCCCGGCCGGCGTGTTACAGCAGACGTTGGAGACGTCATTCAGGACACAGCAAGCACCAGCCGGAGGGCAGGCTGCATCGGCACACCCCACGCCTTCTCCACGAAACGCGCCCGGTGGCGAAAGGTCAAGACACTGCGAAGCGAACAACTGCTGGCATACGCCGGTGGTTGTACAACATGCGCCGGGGAGCGGACAGGACGCGGTGGCGCACGTACTGCCGTCATCCTGATAAATGCCGGCGAGAATCTGCTCGCAGAACTCTAATGTCACCCTGTCCAGGCAGGTGGCCGTGCTCCGACAGCATGCTCCAAAAGGGCTGCAGGTAATAAGCCCGCAGTCCGTGCCGTCACCCTGGTATGCTCCGCCGGCAGATTCACAATCGGCCTCGGTTTCATTGCTGCAGCTTGCGTCGGGCTTGCAGCACGCGCCGATGGGCAGGGCGCAAGTGTTCGGGCTGCACGTACCGCCGGCCTGCTCGTCTGTCCAACCTGTGCCGCCGCGCAGACTGCAGGCGCGCTCAGTGATGATTTGACACGTACCGTCGCCCAGACAACATGCCCCAACGGGGCACGTGGCCGGGCACATAAAGAGGTTACCGCCGATCTGGTCGTCGCCTTGCACCCAGGCCTTGTTGCAGAACTCGCTTGTCGTATTGATGCACGTGCCGTCCGGCAGGCAACACCCCACCGGGGTGACGTTGCAGCCGATCCCACAGGATGTGCCGTCGCCCAGATAAACGGCACCCGGGATACCACCGGGGGAATCCGTACAGCGAGCGCGCACGTCGATAATTGCCGGGTCATCTGTGCACCCCCTGTCGTGGCAACACGCACCGACGCACTGTTGTTGCGGCGACAATGTGGAACACGTTGTACCGTCGCCCTGATACACGCCCCGCGCGACCTGTTCGCAATACAGTTGCGTTCGGTCGACGCAGCCGTCCTCTGCGGAAGACGCAACGTCGACGCAGCAGGCGCCGAAGCATATGTTCGGATCACATGTCGTTCCGTTCCCACGGTAGGTCGCCAACGGCCGGGCAAGACACTCCGCTGCACACAGCTCCTCGCACACATCCGCCTGGCAGCACGCACCGGTTATCTGCTGGCACAGGGCGGCGGGATCGTTGCAGTTAGCGCCGGGCGTTAAGGTGCCGTCTTGCGCCTCGCACACCTGCCTGGTGTAGTCGCCCTTGCACTCGCCACATGCAAAGCAGCATGCCCCGAACTCACATACAGCTGCGGCGCACGTCGTACCGCCCCCGTGGAAGTAGCTTCCCTCCCCGGTGCACTCCGTCTCGAGCAGCTCAACGCATCCGGGCTGGCCGGTGGCGGGATCAACCCTGCAGCACGCCCCGGGCTCCGGGGCGAGGCACACGCGAGAGAAGATCGCCAGAGAACTGTCTCCGCCCGGAGACAGCCTCTGCGGCGGGCACCCACCGGCGAAGTGCGTTGTGTTGAGCAAGACGTAATGCTCAAAGGTAAAGTCACCGAAATCCCCGGGAATGTTCTGCTTATACCCGGCGAACACGTTCTCCTGCGCATCCCAATAGACACCAAGGGCGTAGATGTACCCGGCGTGCAGCGTAATCACCGGATTGGTTTGGCCGTCGAACGGGCCGCTCGAATAGAATCTACCAGAACCGGTGCCGGCCGCCTGTATCGGGCCACTTGTCCAGACTGCCTCGAACTCCCTGCCGCCGTCGCTCACCAGCTTGCGATGGATCGAGAAACACAGGTCCGTAGGGAGGTTGAACTCCAGAGCTATCTCGAATTCGGTTAGTGTGCGAGTGCGCAGTACGCGGTAAGCGTTGCCGAGATATCGATTGGCTTTGAAGGTATCCACCACCCAGTCCGAGACGCACGTGCACTCACCGTCGGCGACGCAGGTAGGCGCTGCGAAGCGCGGCGGCGCAGACGAATCCGGACCGTCTGGGTCTATCGTCGGCGAGAGCGGCCCGCTCAGTGGGTCCACCGCCGACCGTACGGGCAATGTGCTCAGCAGGGCGGGAAGTAGAACACCCAAACTCAACGTCAATCGAAACCTGCGCATATTCCGTGCTCCGCTACATATACAAGGACGGGGGGGGGTACGTGGCCTGCACCGCTAGACTCCTGGACGCGAGCCGGCGGCGAATCTGCGATACCCCATCGGACCCCTCCTGAGGGCTCCCTGCGATTATACCCACCCATCCGCGACGACACCAACGCTACCGGCCCCTTTATTGCCCCGAGGATGAACGACCGATCTCCCGGTTTGCGGCGTGCCGGTGGGCGGAACCCGGTTTATGGTCCGGTAGCTTCAGCCGCCTGTGGCACCTGATGCGGTTAGTGCGGTTTTTACTACGTACACCGGCATTACCGGTACCCGGCTATCCAGTTGTCGTGTGCAGCCGCTCATGGAGGCCCCCTTCGCTGAGTACTCCCGGGGGCTGACGTCCCGGGCTGGATGCACGATTCCGAGTGCCGCTCTAGTCGTCGCGGAAGTCGCTGTACTTCGCGACCGTCCGCGTCCCGATGCGTCGCGGCACGCGCTCCCCGAGGAACATTGGCAGGCGATCGACGGTTTCCTGGAAACGAATGGCCCGCGAGTCAACGTCCGCCGCTCGAAGCCTGTCCTGCACCTGCTTATCCGGGTTTTCGATCGTCTGGTCGTCCTCGCCGCGCAGCACGCCGTAAATGGTGAAGACTTGCGACCGGACGGTCACCCAGTCGGCGAGAGTCGCCAACGCCGCAATCGCCTCCAGATAGCTGCCGACACTACCCTGCTCCACCTCGCCGGAGTCGAAACGGGCGAGAGGGCTGACGGTGGCCGTCACGGGGAAGTTGTCGTTGTCGTGCCGGACGTTGGCGAGTTCCCCGACGGTCAAGAACCCGGTTCCTCGGCGTGCTTTCGGCTGGACCATGTTCCAACCGCGCCAACCGCGCCAACCCGGCATCTCCACCCCGTTGTCATCGAATCGAGTATCGCCATAGTTCCCCGTCAAAGGCACGTCGGTAGCCGTGTCCACACCCACGTGGCGCGCCTCGCGATATGCTACGATCGCCTTGGCCAGAGTCTCTCCAATCCCCACGGCCAACGGAGGGTCGCTCTGATCGGAGAGATTTGCCGGATCACCCGGTAGACCCAGTGTGTTATCAAATACAAGGCGAAACGGCGCGGGGATATCGCGCAATGAGATAAACGGCATGCCCGCCAACACGGGCCACGGGGCAGCGTTGATGTTGATGCGCCCATGCACCCGCAGTCCCCCTTGATCCACACGCGGAGTATCCGGATTACCGCCCGCGGCATAGGGTCCGGGGCTGGACAGCGGCAAGGCGGTGAAGTAATCGAAGACGAGTTGGCCCCAGGGAAGGTTTCTAACCCCTCCCGGGTCGCCGGGCTTGTTGGGGTTGCCCGGAAGGGGCTGAGTCAGCCTTGGATCGGGATCTTCAGGTGCCAAAGGTATGTCAGCACTTGGATCCTTGATCGCAGGTTGAAGGTGATGTAGATAGCCCACGTCAAAGACGGGCATGCGCCCGTTGTCGATTTGAAAGCGCGTCGACGCGGTTCCGTTGATGATGCGGCTCTGAACCGGGTTGGTCGGAATGTACTCGTTGACATTAACGCTGTCGTCAGCCAAGCGCGCGGTGAACGGTGTGGTCGTCGAATTGGCGTGGCGCATCAAGAGCAGCAGTGACCCCGTGGTGGGAAAGCTGTGATGCAGGCTGACCAGGTTGTTGTCCGGGGCACACGTGGAGCCGTCGGCGCAGTCCTGGAGGTCCACGCTGCAGATGGAGCCACCGGCGCAGCGCCCGGCTTGAGTGTCTGCAAGCAGCAGTTCGACCGGGGGGAACTCCTTTCCCGGAGCCACCGCGATTCTTCCGAACGACACGCCGAATGAAGCCTTACTGTCCCCGTTTCCGTCACGGGGGTAGGCGTTGTCGTCGGTGAAGTCAATCGGGACGGGGACGGTCCAGGCAATTCCGCCTGTACCCACGCGCTCACACGATCGCTGAACCGGTGGATCAGGGTCCCATTTGCCGACGGGCAACAGGTCGGTGGGAAACTTGTTGTTTGGGTCTCGCAGATTGATTTCGTCGACGACCACATCGTCCAAGCCCACCTTGCGGATCAACCGCACGGAGTCGGTTTCCTTGAAGATCAGCCCGGCGACCGCAACCACATCACTGCCTGAGAGACTGACCTGCCCGGGCGGTAGATGCACGGTGCCGTCATCGCTTGTGTAGAACGCCTTGAAGCTCTCCGGCGCTATGGTCTCGTTATTCAGGTCAACTGGTACGGTGGCCCC
>JBHHXS010000191.1:0-6950 GCA_046757145.1 Phycisphaerae bacterium
ACCACCAGTGCGTTCTTGCCAAGATGTGCTACCTCGCACAGCGTGTTGTAACCACCCATACAAACGACGAGATCGGCTTGGCGAATGAGGCAGCGCATACAACGCGCAAACTCAATCCATTCCACATTGGGAATCGCTGCGGCAACGCCACGAAGAACACTGGCGTCGTCACGAGGGAAATCAGGGCCGGAAACGATCACCGTTGACGCCCCTGCGGCCGTCGCACGAACAGCCGCTTCGCCCAGGTAGGTGTTAAGCAGCTCCGTCCCGTCAGTGCCGCCGCCTACCGTCACCAGCACGCACCTGCGGCGCTGCCCGTTGGCGGACTGGTGCTCCCTCGCGTGCTGCAGGGCGCGGTCGGTCTCGAACCCTAACTCGCAGCGGTGGTCGCACAGGCCCCGGGTAACGTACCCCAAGAACCTCAGCTTCGCCTGAATGTTCGCCGAAAGCCTGTACTCACGAGCTACGTCAAAGACGTTCCGCATCCCGTAAACCCATACTTCATCAAAGTACTCCTCCAGCATCTGTTGCACGCCCAACTTGGACCATTGGCGCACCGTCGCCTCTGGCTCGTCTTCAATATCCCGCATGCCGAAGACGATACGAGCCGTCGGGCGGCGCCTGCGAATCCATTTCAACGTGCTGACAAGTTCACCGCAGACACCCAACGGCGCCTTGTCCACAAGAACGATGTGGGGGTCGAAACACCGCGCAGTCTCCAGCAAAAGAGACTCGCGGTGCCGTAAAACCCGCTCCGACGCGAGCTGCAGGAACTTGGGGACATAGACGTCGTTGTCAACCTTGCGGATGGACGGAAGCTTAAGGTAGTCGGCGTGCTTTATCTGGCCGAAAAGCGACACATAAGGGTTGCCCGTGGCCACCAGGAAGGTCATACGGCGGTACGCTGCCCCCAAGTGCTCGCAGATGTTAAGCGTACGCCGCAAGTGCCCCAGACCCACACCGTCATGGCAGTACGCCAGCACGCGCGGGGAGTCAACGGGAGTCTTTACCGTGGTGCCAGCCCTGTCATCCACTACGCTGCTCCATGTCATTCCACACTCCGACCTCTCGTGATTACAGTCGCGTCGTGCCCGTCAGCAAACAGTTATTAGAGAGCTCTTATCCTTCTCCACTTAACCCACGTTCCGCGCGTACGATAACCGGCACGCAACCCTGCCGGGACGCAGAGATTGACACTCTGGAAGCCGGGCTTCGCTGTGGACGCGACGCAGGATAGGGCGCCGGCCTATGGGGCATGTCGGGAAACGACGGTTGGTGGTAGCGCCGGGAGAGATTCGTTCCGCCCGCGATGAGACCGCGAATTCAGACAATCGTGAGTAGTTATCGGGCTAGCACGTTAGTCTAGGTAGCATAGTATGATGGTGGTACGCGTTTCCCGACGTTCACCCGCAAACCCACCCATGAGAACGCCTATACTAACTGGCCGGTGGTTCGGCCGAACAGGATGCTGGATAACGGGCGGCTCACATTTGGACACGGGGGGCGACATCTATAACCAGATTGGGCTATACACGATGTTCGTGGCTGGCTTTAACTGGCGATGTACGACGGGGACACCTGCCGCAGTGCACGGAGTGACTCTTTCTCGCTGATGCGTCATATGCACATAGAACGCCGTGCCCTTGCGCCACGTGGGTGGGCGGCAGCGCCGCCTCTGTGCGCCGTAGCCTTATGCACCGCCATCGCAACCTGGGGCGAGCCACGCTCTTCTACGGACGGGGTGACCACCATCGCTGATCCGCCCTCGGACGCCGTCGTCAGGCGGACTGACCTGGGAGCGGACGGGCCGGTGGACCCGCAACTCCACGCATTAGTCGATCTGCAGAGCATCACCGTGGGTGCCTGGGCGCCGGACGACCCCGCTGCAGATCTGTTCTCCGGAGTATTCGATGTCGACGGCCAGTTCGTGCGCTTGGATCTCGTCGTCAAAGGTCTCATAAACCCGCCCGGCAGCGTCGATCCATTCGCCTTCAATCCGTTTCGGTATGGCGATCACCCAATCTACGGCTTCGTCGAGATTGATATGGATGCCTATGTGTACACCGGAGGCGAGCTCGTCGCACCGGACTATCGCTATCTAGGGAACGTCGCACGTTGGGGTGGCCAACCACCACGCGAGGAATTCAGCGACCGGATCGCACGTGGAGGCGAGGACTTCGACGGTGATTTTCTAACGCCTCCCTTTATCGAGAGGCATGGGGAGGAGTTCCACCTGGCGCTGCTCGGGGGCGGATTTGGGCTCAGCGACATCAACGAGCTCGCGGGTAACGGTGATCTTGTGTTCGACAGCGACGAGACGTGGCAGATCACGGGCTCTTTTTTTCACCGCGCCCACGGGTTTGAGCCTTTCAGCCTTGCTGACGGAGGTAGTTTTCCCGGTGAATACGCACCGGAAAGCGAGTTGCAGTTTAGGCACGATTCGCTGGAGGACGTCACGTACCTCTCGCTGGTCTTCCCTTTGACTAACATCGGGGCCGGTTTGATGACTGGTGATCCGCCCGAACCGCTGAATGCAGACCCGTCCGATCAGTTTTCGGTCCTGGAAGCACTTGATGACTTGCAATCCAGCGCCCTTTTCCTTAACATGTATCCGTCAGGACTGCCGGAGGAAGACATCATACTCGGGTGGGAGGACCGCGATCCGAATGAGCATCTGAACCCAGCGGAGTGGTCTATGACGGCTTTGCTCGGAACAAGCTACACTGAACCCGATGCAGCCGGAGCATTGTACGTGTGGACCGATATTATGCCCGACGTCGCGGTCGGGGACTATGACGGCGACGGCGAATACGATGACGATGATCGGGCCTCGATTCTGCAGTTCATTAAAGAGGAAGACGGTTCCGACGGCTCGGTGGACGGCAGAGTCGTGATCCAAGGTTTTGCTTGGGATTTCAGTATCTACGATACGGATTACAACGGCGTAGTGGACGAGCGGGATTACCAGTTTATGACGTCGGCGGTGCCGGGTGCCGGGGGCAGCCTGTGGCGTACCGAGCATAACGTCGTGCATCTTTCGTTTTCGTCGGACATCGGCGCACCCGCTCCGGGTGAAATCCTGATCCAGTCCATGCTGTCTGGCGGGCTGTTCGGGCCTGACATCTCCTCGGGTTTTGAGTTCAGGATCGAACTGGACACGGACGGCAAGCCCCGCGTTCTGGAAATAGTCGACGAGTCTCCCCCTGATCTAGTGCACCGCGAATGGTACGCGATCCGCAGCCTTGGTGGTTGGACGAACGGGGCGGAGTTCAGCGTTGAGTACGTAGTGCAGGTCGGCGACAGCGACAACGACGGCAGGGTGTTGAATCTCGACGTCGGCCTGATAAACGCGGCCATCCCCGATTTGGATGCCGACGAGGAGGACAGGCGTGACATTGACGGCGATGGGACGGTGTTGAATGCCGACGTGAGCACGGCCAACGCCCATCTCCCGTCGCTTGCTGTACCGAGGCCGGGTGGACATTAGGCTGGTTTGTTGGCGCTATGCGCTTGTCCGGGCACTGTGTTATCCGTGAACCGAGGTGATCGGCCGGTCTGATGAACGCCGACGTGATCGGCCGGTCTCATGGAAGCCGGCGCGATTGGTCGGGTCGAGAGGGGCATTGCGTTGCATCATGCTCATCCAGCTGTAACTGGGCGACCGGCAGTGAATCCTGCTGATCGGCGACTAGTGTTGCGCGCACACGTCCCGGCTTTCACATTGCTCGAGACACTCGTTGTCATCTCAATCGTCTCTGTCCTGATGGCTGTGCTGATTCCGGCGCTAGGCTCTGCCCGCGGGAAGATCAAGACCCTCGAGTGCTCATCCAACATGCGCTCCGTAGCAACCGAGTTCGCTCTTTTTGCAGAAGACCGCAGCGACCTTGGCCGGGGTGACAGCGAGAAGCTGGGCCGCAATCAGTTCTGGATAAACGACTTTCAGGACAGTCTTTACAGCATAGACGAATACTGGGACGAAGGCCCACGAACGCATGCGAAAGTGACGCCACACGACGGACTGATGTTGTGCCCCGCCGGGCCTCCCGAACTCGTAAAACGCAGGGGGTTTCCTTGTAGTATGTCGGCGCTGGGTCCGGCAGAGAACGTCTCGCTTGCGGTGAATATGCGCCTTTACCGGGCCGTGATCAAGTTCAAAGGGCGGAAGGTGCTGGCGCCGGCAGCGGCGACTCACGTTCGTGCCCGCATCCTGCACCATCCCTACGTGCCGCTCATTATGGACGTTGACGGGGAGACCGCCGCCAGGCGCGGCCTCGAACCGTTTTACATCGCACCTCCCGTGGCAAGTCGTGACGATCCCTATGCCAAAGGCCGCTATTGGGTCCCCTCAATGCGACACGACGGCAAAACCAATGTCGCATTCGTCGGGGGGCACGTGTTGAGCAGCGCCGACCCTGCAGCCGAACGGTGGGACTGGTCTTACCAGGCGGGTTTAGGCCAGTGACTTCGGGCGGTTACCACGTGGTAGGCTCATCGCAGAAACGGTCGCACGTTCGAAATGGCACTCGAAAGCAAGCCCATAGGCCTGCGGCGTAAGCTGGCCGGCTTACTCGCCGCCTTCGCCGCCTTCGCCGTTCTTGCCACCGCTGCAACGATTTACGGCGTCCACTGGCAGGTGGAGCAAGCACTTCGGGAGTTCGAGCTCACTATGGGGACGGACGTGCAGGTGCGCGGCCTTCGCGTCGCCCTGAAGGAACAGATGCTCTCGCTACGAGAGGTGGTTGAGGGCAGCAGCGAGGCAGTACAACCCTACTTCAATTCGCGGGAGGAGCTGTTCAGCAATCTTCGGCAGGTCGCGGCTTTCGCCGCGGCAGAATCACGCTCGCGTTGGCCGGGTATCCTGCAGCTCGCACAGCGGATGACTGATGAATCTGACCGTTGTCTCGCGCTCGCTCAGGACGGCAGGATGGAGCGGGCCCAGCACCTGCTGGCAACGAAGCTTGAGGGGGAGTTGCTTCCTGCGCTCGAGGCGACCTTGAAAGACGCGGTGGCTGACCTCGACGTCGCGCGCCACCGTGCCACGCGGGGGCTCGGGGCGACGTCCTCGTTCGTGCTGGTGTTGACCCTTGTGGTAGCGGGCGTAGCCGCCTGCCTCGTCATTGTGGGGGTTATGCTCATTCGTCGTTGGCTTATAGCCCCCATATCCGAACTGCACGAGGCCACCGAACACTTCAGCAGAGGCGAGCTGGGCTTCCGTGTTCAGCAGCGCAACGATGACGAACTCGGCACCCTTGCATGCGCCCTGAATGAGATGGCACGATCGCTGGCCAACACACAGGCCAAATTGCGGGCATCCGAGACCAAGCATCGACTCCTGTTTGAGAACCTACGAGATGCTGTCGTGATCTGCGACGTCGACGCAAGGATTGTGGAGTACCATGACAGCGACATGCATCTGCTCGGAGTGGAGGGAGCGGGGCATGTCGGGCGAAAGCTGCTTGAGGTATGGCCGGTGTTCAATGCCACAGGCGGAGACTGGCCCGCCATAATCCACTCCGCGGTTGTAGAAGGCAGGCGCTATCGCGCGGTAGACGTGGAACTCGCCTCGAGCGATCCGGGGGTGGAAAGCGCCTGGGTGGATTTCTTCGTCTATCGTGTCGAGTACGGCGACGCCAAGTATGCCGCCGTTGTCGTGCGGGACGTTACGGAGCGCCAGCGTCTGCAGCGGAAGGTTCGTCAGGCCGAAACGATGGAGGCCGTCGGCACTTTGGCGGGCGGGCTCGCTCACGATTTTAACAATCTGCTGGCCGGCGTGATCGGGTCGCTGTCCATGCTCGCCACCGAGGTCGCCAACTCGGAGCATGCCCAGCGTCTGCGCTCGGTCGTAAGCACGTGCTGGCAGGCTGCAGGTCTATCGCGACGCCTTCTCAACTTCGCCGGCAGCGCCCATGGAGATCCGCAGGTGTTCTGCATGCGCGAGGCTGTCAACGTCATCCTCGATTCACTCGACCCCTCTTTCCTCGAAGGGCTGGAAGTACGGACGGCGTTGGACCATTCGGCGCTGGTACGAATGGACCGGGACCAGTTCACGCAGATCGTGTTGAACCTGGTGCGCAACGCGCGCGACGCAATGCCGGAGGGAGGCACAATAGGCATTGAGGTTCTTCAGACGGTAGCGCGTGATCCCGATGGCGGGCGAGAGGAGAGACCATACGCACTGCTCGTAGTGCGTGATACGGGTGTCGGCATGACGCGGGATGTTCAGAGCCGCATCTTCGACCCCTTCTTCACGACGAAATCACGGGCGTCGCGTCGGGGCCGTGGGATGGGTATGGCCATTGCATACTCTGCCGTCAGAAACGCTGGGGGCTTCATCAAGGTGGACAGCCGACCCGCGGAAGGGACCACCTTCCGAATCCACGTGCCCGTTTGTGAGGGGGTCGTCGACGCAAGAGCGGCTGCCATGCGCCACAGCGCACCCGGCGGAACAAAAGGAACCGTCCTCCTGGTTGAGGAGGACAGCATCGTCCGCGAGGTCAGTGGCAGCGCCATGACGAGTTGGGGTTACAAGGTCCTTGCCGCTGACGGCGCTCGCGACGCACGCGACCTCCTGGCGGCTGCGGGCGCAGGCGGGATCATCCTTGCGGTGATCGACATGACACTGTCGGATGGCGACAGCCTGGACTTGGCTGACCACGTGCTGGTGATGAACTCGAATGCGCGTCTTATTCTCACGACTGCCGTTGCGGAGCTACCGTTGCCCGCCCGCCTTGCCCCCTACGTCGTAGCCCAGTTGGGCAAACCGTTCGATCCGGATGCACTGGCATCCGCTCTATCGGCGGCAGGGACGGCAATAGCTTCCCAAGGCTGAAGAACCCGGGCGGTTATCCTGCAGGCGCCCGGCGCAGCGCCGCACACGGGGCCGTACATCGGAAGATCTACTCGTCAGCAGCGGAGTCGAAGAACAGTTCATCGGGCTCCGATTTGGAAAG
>JBHHXS010000192.1:0-6917 GCA_046757145.1 Phycisphaerae bacterium
GACGGTTGTTGAGGAATGTATTGATCTACTAGGGGCTGCTGGGGCTGTTGATGCAACGTCGGCTGATTCACCCGGCTTTGACGGCCCCCACATGGTCGACGCGTCTATTATCTGCGGTCGCTGCCATGGCATCAACGGGCAGCCGGGGGGGCACCTCGGGTTGTTGGAAGGGCAGAATGTTCTTTGCATGTCCTGCCATAGCGCGGGCGGTCAAGCGCTCCAGAAACCACTTCACGAACTCGACCCGGCGGATCCGTATGCGACCAATCCGGCGGTTCCGGACAGCCAAGGACGGTCACATGCGTGGGGAGTTCCAGCGACAAGTACCGCCGCCGACTCGGTCGGACCGGCAGCCGGGAGCCCTATGGGCGACCACCTTGACAACGGGCTGATCAAGTGTTCGACATGTCACGAGCAGCACAATAGTGATGCGGATGCGCCGTACCTTCGTCGACGCAACGATCAGGACCAGATGTGCAAGGAATGCCATGCGCCGCGTAACGAAGGCTTGGGCGAGCGCGGAACGCATCCGGTGGGTTTCGCGTACCCGGCTGGGCAGGGCGAATTCCCGCTTGCCGGCGACGTGGGGCCATTGTTCATAAAGAACGGCCGAGTCGAGTGCATGACCTGTCACGCACTGCACAACGCGGATTCCGGTGGTGCAAACGGCGGACAAGGCGATGGTATGCTGCTGCGTGCCGCCAACGATGAGACACTCTGCCAAACCTGCCATCGCGAACACAATGGGCACACACCATCAGGGTCGTGGCAACCCACGTGCAACGATTGCCACCAAGCTCACGACCCTGACAACGAAAACCTTTCACTTGTTGCTCTGACGGTCCACAACCAGACCCTCGATGCGCAAATGCCCGTGACGTTCACCTCGCGCACCGGCGCCAATAGCTTCGACGACGGGGATCCGGCAGTCAACGACGGCATCTGTCAGGTGTGCCACACTGCGACTGCATATCACAGATATGACGGAACGGGTGGAGCACACAACGATGGGGCAGTCTGTACGTCGTGCCACCCGCACAGCGCCGGGTTCATGCCCGCCGGTGGCGCATCATGCATCGCCTGTCACAGCTCACCGCAAGACAACGGCGATAACGTCCCGCCGGGCGGGCGTCACGCCGTGGTCAACGCTGACGGAACGGGCGGGCACCACCTGGCTGGTGGCGTGCTCACCGATACCGACTGCGTGATCTGCCATGAGATGAGTCAGCACCGACAGGGTACGGTTCGGCTATGGACGGATCCCAACAACCCGACGACGCCGCTACCGCTTACCGGTGACCCCAACGAGCTGGTGCCGTTCTGCACGAATTGCCACGACAGTTTGACGCATCCAACCGTCCACACGACGGGTGCGACCTGGGAGCCGGTGTGCACGCAGTGCCACGAGGTTCATGATCCTGCCAACGGCAACCTCTCGCTGGTCAACGATGTCGTTCGCAACGAGACGCTGGGGGTGGACAGGCCGGTGGTGTTCACCTCGCGCACCGGCGCCAACAGCTTCGACGACGGCGATCCGGCGGTGAACGATGGCATCTGCCAGGTGTGCCACACTGCTACCGCGCACCATCTATACGACGGCACGAGTGCGCCGCACAACGACGGTGCCGACTGCACAGCGTGTCACCCGCATCAATCCGGCTTCCTCCCGACGAATGCATCGTGCCAGGATTGCCATGCCGTTTCGCAGGGCACTCGTCGCCCCGTAGTCGCTGAGTTCAGCCGTGCCAGCCATCACCTGCAAGGTGGGTTGCTGGACGATGCCGACTGCGAAGTCTGCCACGACATGAGCCAGCACCAGGGAGGCAGCGTACGGCTCAAGAACGTGGACGACCCTGCCAACCCCGCAGCGGTAACCGTTCTTACCGGCAATCCCGCCACGGATTCTACGGAGGCTGTCAAGCTCGAGGCGTTCTGCCTGGCCTGTCACGACAACAACGGTGCCAATGGCGTGGCGCCGTTCACGGACGGGATCATGCCCGCGCCCATCGATGCCACCTTGTGGGCGAGCGGGTCCCACCAGGTCGGGCCGATGACTTGTTTTGGCGATGGACAGACGTTCGGATGTCACGACACGGGTCATGGCTCCAACAAGCAGAAGCTGTTGGCTCCGTCCACGGTAGCGCCGACGCCACCAGCTAACGCGGAGGAGCAGGAAGGATTCTGCTACACGTGTCACGATGCCGATGGCCCGGCCTCGACAGACATAGAGTCGCTCTTTGTGCTGTCAAGCCACCACAACGTCACCTTTGCGGATCAAGCGGACGGTTCGAAGGTTGAGTGCACGAACTGCCACAACCCGCACACGGCCAGCTCGACTGCGTTGTTGGCGGACCCCGACACAGGCGATCCGTGGACCGGCATCGGTCCCGGCTTCTGCCTGGCCTGCCACGACGGTGCACCTCCCCAAGGTGTGACGTTCCCGAGCGGTTCAACGGGTTCGGGGTTCGACAAGTCGGGCTTCGTGGGTACGACGCACGCGACCAACCTAGGCGGCAACACATGCAGGCATTGCCACATGGATCACGGCTCAACCTATGCATCGCTCTTGCGCGACCAGTATGTCACTACGGACTACAACCAGCACACACTGGGAGATGGCGATTACGCCGTCTGCTGGATCTGCCACGACGAGTCTGCCACTATCGAGCAGACGAACGCCTTCAAGAACCTACACAAGAGGCACGTAGATGGGGCACGCGGTCCATGTATCATCTGCCACGACGTACATGGTGGATTCGACTCGGGTGAGCCGGGATTGATCAACTTCGAGAACTCTGTGCAGAACGGATACGACATCCTGTTCATAGACGGTCGAGACGCCAGCTCGGCGTTCTACCTCAACGCCGCGCAGGACGCGGGCAACTGTTATCTCAAATGCCACAACAAGAACCACAACCCGAAGACCTATCCCCGGACTCCCAACCCACTCGTGGATTGCAGCGCGTGCCACGTGCCGTAGCCGTGGTTGCGAGCGCTGCGCAGCCCAGCCGTTTGATGCGGCGCGTGGCGTCCAGGGCCAGGATGACAATCCGCCGGGGTACGCGTGTCGGGCGGGTTCCGCTCTCCGAGTTCGCTGCGGAGCTCTCCCGCGCTTGAGTTACCGTGGCCGCTACGCACTAAACGCAGACTGATGCGTGCGAGCCTGCCGGTCGCTTCTCGTGGTCAGCCGGTCGACCGCTTCAAAGGAAACGAGCACAAAGGCCTTCAGAACAAGTGTGAGAAGCCTGCTTCCCGTGGACTGAGGCGCTGAGTCATCAGATTGTACATAGCGATAGCTGCACTATTCGCCGAACTTGATGCCCTGTGCGAGCGGTAGTTCGGTGGAGTAGTTTATGGTGTTGGTCTGCCTGCGCATGTAGGCCTTCCACGCGTCGGAGCCCGACTCTCTACCCCCACCCGTCTCTTTCTCGCCCCCGAACGCGCCGCCAATCTCCGCACCGCTGGTGCCTATGTTGACGTTGGCAATGCCGCAGTCGCTTCCACAACAGGATAGGAACTGCTCAGCTTCGAGCAGATTGGTCGTGAAGATCGCGGAGCTCAGCCCCTGCGGGACGCCGTTGTGCAAGGCAATGGCCTGCTCGAGCGAGGCGTAGGGCATGATGTACAAGATTGGGGCGAAGGTTTCCTCTTGAACGATAGGCAGCTCGGTGGGAGCAGCAGCAATGCATGGTGTCACGTAGCATCCGCCGGCGTACTTGCTGCCCTCCAGTTTTTCCCCGCCGTAGAGGATCTCGCCACCTTGCTGTTTGATTGTGTCGATGGCTTTCATCATATCCTCAACGGCGGAGGTGTTGATCAGTGGCCCCATCAGGGTCTGCGGTTCGAGCGGATTGCCGATGGTCACGTGGGTATATGCCCGTGTGAGCTTGTTGACGAGCTCGTCGCGGACCGACTGGTGCACGATGATCCGTCTTGTTGATGTGCAGCGCTGCCCCGCGGTACCCACGGCACCGAACAGAATGGCTCGCACTGCCATCTCCATGTCCGCGTGAGGCGTCACGATAACAGCATTGTTCCCGCCCAGCTCCAGTATCGTGCGTCCGAGGCGTTCGCCCACTACAGCCCCGACATGATGCCCCATCTTGCAGCTTCCCGTTGCGGAAATCAGAGGCACCCGCCGGTCTGAGATCAACCTCTCGCCCACGGTGTGCCCCGCACCAACCACAAGACTGAATATCGCAGGATCGACGCCGCTGTCCCGACAAACCCGCTCCGCGATCTTCGTGCAAGCGATGGCAGTGAGGGGTGTCTGTGACGACGGCTTCCACAGCGTGGCATCTCCGCACACCGCCGCCAACGCCGAATTCCATGACCACACCGCGACGGGAAAGTTGAAGGCACTTATCACCCCTACTATGCCGAGCGGATGCCATTGTTCATACATTCGATGCCCGGGGCGCTCGGAATGCATGGTCAGACCATACAGTTGTCTGGACATCCCGACGGCGAAGTCGCATATGTCCACCATTTCCTGCACTTCACCTTCGCCCTCAGCGCGGATTTTGCCCATCTCGAGCGTGACCAGAGCACCGAGAGCCGCCTTGTGCTCGCGCAGGGCCAATCCCAACCGGCGCACGGTTTCGCCCCGCAAGGGCGCGGGCGTCTTGCGCCACGCCAGGAACGCCTGGTGCGCCCGTAGCGCAATGCGGTCATACTCCTCCCCGGTGACCTGAGTGACCGTGGCGATGGGTTTCCCATCGATGGGAGACACCGACTCCAGTGTCTCCCCGCTGCCCATCCAATCACCGGCGAACCCGCCTGCGTTGGTCGATTCGATCCCAAGTTTGCCGAGGATATCTCGCATTGTCGCTTCTCCCGCTTTGTTACACACGTACCACTCTGAAGTATCGGGCAGCATAGCTTTCGAGCCGCTCACGTCAAGCCGGGCATTCCGCTGCCAAGCTCCAAAGTCAATCTGCCTTGGATTTGAAGTCCCTTCCCACCCAGTGCTTGGCGAGAAGGAGTAGAACCGTCGAGGACATGGCGATGCAGGCGAAGATCAACCACATTACCTGGGTGTTCTGCTCGCCTTCCGCGGGGCAGTAACGGTCCATCATCCGTCCGGAATACAAGAAGGGAACAAGCATTTTTGTAAGAAACCAAGGAAGCTGGGCCACGCCCATATAAACGCCCGTGCGTCCCTGCGGGGCAATCTCTGCTGCATACTGGAGAAAACGCGGCTGCCACATAGCCTCGCCGATAGTCATGATCAAAATGTATGACAGCAGCGTGAACGGGTATGGTCCGATCGCCAGCAGAAACGCCGGAGCTGACATCACGAACGTCCCGATGATCATCATACTGTAGACCTTGGCCCTCTGGGTTACGGCGGCGATGATCGGAACGGCGATGAAAATCAGGATGGGGTTGGCGTTGGAGAATATCTCATAGTACTTCCCGATCCAGCCTTCAAACGCACGGCTGATGTACTGAGGCAGTATCAGCCAGTTGTACGTAAACAACGTCTGCACGGGGATCAGCGCGAAGATAAAGAAGAAGAACTTACCGTCGGCCAGCGGGTGCCTTGCCAGCCAGCGCCGCGCAGGCGGAATCGCCATCAACACGATCCAGATTGCTGCGATCACGGCCACAAGATTCCATACCCAAGGGTTGGCAAGGTGCAGGTAGTTCTTCTGCACCGGTTGCGCCAAGCTGAAGAATGCAGTGGTGAGCATCGCCAGCACGAACACATGTAGGTGAATCGGTAGTCGCCGCGCCTCGCTGGGTGGGCCTGCGGGCGCAGCGGGATGTATATTTTTCTCAGCGTTCTCCTCGTTGGCCTGTTGCCCTTCTGCTCTTTTGATCGCCTCTGTCTCGGCCTTAGCGCTGGCTATCGCGTCGGCCACCGTCTTCTTGGAGAGAATGACCACCGTGACGACCAGGGCGACGAGCGTAAAGCACGTGTACACCCAGAAGGTCCCTGGTATCCCCAGACCTAGGAAGTCCTCATCGCGCAGAAGAAACGCAAAACTCGGCAGCCAGCCCCCGAGGTTCATCAGGGCGTAAAGCATGGCGAACCCCATAGCAGCGGTTTTAGGCGTCGTAAACTGCCGAACAGCCGCGTACGCTGCCGGCTGATACATCCCGTACCCGATCACGACAAGCAGGATTCCAGCCACCGTCACGAGCTGCAATGGCGACCACAGGCCTTGCGGCTGCAGGCCAAGCACCGTTGGCGCTGCGGAGATCAATGATCGCCCGGCCAGCATGAAAATGAACGCAGATATGAGGGCGAAGCGTACTCCCCATCTGTCGGCGACGAATCCGAGAAAGAACATGGCAAGCGTGATGCCGGCGGTCAAGATCAAGAGCATGTCGTGCGAATAGACGTCAGCATGTTCCACGCCCCGAAAGATGAAGTCGGAGCAGTAGATTGCCAGGTACCCGAGCATGCCGAAGTAGACCATGCCCTCGATGACATAAGCGAGGTTGACACCCCAAAGGGCCCGCGGGGCGTGGATCAGGTCGATGAACGGCTGGATGATTTCCTGCAGGGGATGCTTCTCTTCTTCTTCGGCCATTTCTATGTCATACCTTTCTTCCTAAGCACAGTCGTCCCGATGTACAGGCGGACCGGCGAGCGGGTTGAGCCACGCGCTTCGGAACGGAGGTCAGCGCGTGCTGCCCGAGGCCCTGCACGTAAGCGCGGGCAGTCTCCAGCTCACGGAGCGGTGCGCCACCGTTGCTGCCACCGCCGCTAATTCCTACTTCTGTTTGCCCCATAGCTGCGCCAACTCGATCAGAACCTTGACCGCGGTTTCCATCTGCTCCAGACAGGCGAACTCGAGCGGCGAATGGAAGTTGTGCATGCCGGCTGACAGGTTCGGCGTGGGCAAGCCCATTTCGCTGAATCGCGAACCGTCCGTCCCGCCGCGAATCGCTCGGAACTCGGGTTC
>JBHHXS010000193.1:0-6911 GCA_046757145.1 Phycisphaerae bacterium
ATTTTCTTACTGTACTCAAGCGCCGTGCCGTCGCGCTGAGCCGCCTCCAGCTCCTCGAGGCGGGCCAATCTCGAGCGAATCGTACGGAAGTTCGTCAGCGTCCCGCCGAGCCACCGCTCCGTGACGTAGGGCATATTCACGCGCTTCGCCTGAGTTTCAACCTGAAGTCTCGCCTGGCGCTTCGTTCCCACGAAAAGAACGTCCTTACCCTGGGAGACAACCCGGGTAATGAACCTCTTGGCTCGCAACAGGCCCTTTACGGTCTCCCGTATGTCGATGATGTGGATTGTATTGCGCTTTCCGAAGATGTAAGGCTGCATCTTCGGGTTCCAGCGGCTTGCGCGGTGCCCAAAGTGAATGCCCGCGTCGATCAGTTGCCGTACCAACTCCGATCCCAAACGACACCTCCATAGAACATCATATCAGGCTCACAGCCCGGATAGACCGGACAGTCAGAATTGATCACTTTACCAAATCCCACAGGGCCATCAAGGGTCGGAGGCAACTATTCTTCGGGTCGGACCGCTTCCAGGCCAACAAACGGGAACCCCCAACCTACACCTACCGCAGAGCCTGCTAGCGACAGGTTGAAAAACCCGGCATCGGCCGATTCCATCCACAGTTGGCTTGAGCGCGGCACGGCACGGCAGGTTCGACCGCAGTGAAACCGGCATGCCACCATACCGGCGATACCGGCGAGGCGCCAAGCGCACAGGGGTCTAGGGTGCGTGCGTGACAGTTTGGGCGGCGTAGCCCAGGGTCTCCTGGCGATCGTGGTCTGGGATCCGAGCCCCAAGCGCCGGCGCGGGGTACGTGCGAGAGCACCCAACCACGTGGATTCGGAACGACCTGGGCTCGTAGGCGTCATGATGATGTACCCGTCGCTCGCGCTCCGGGCTCGGATCGCGCCCTGCCGATTCTGTCACGGCCCCGGTCCAGGGTGCGCGCAATCCGCTGGCGGGGGGGGCATGCGCCGAATGCTACGCGCCAATAGTGCTGCCTGGGAAAGCTCGGTTGACCGGCAGCGGCAGGTGGCGTAGGGTGCTGCCCCTGGCTGAGCGACAACGATGCCCTGCCCCCCGTACGCTCTACGTCATGGCTATGAGGGACGCCACTGGCCTCCGGCCATGTGGTGCCCCTCAGCGCAGCTCCGAGTCGGCTCCACTGGCATTGCAGAGCGTCGGGCAGCAGCAGCGGACTGCGGGCCGTTGGAGCTTCTCCACCTCCCGCTTCGACGGAGACGAACGATCACAGCGAATCGCACGACGGCAGAGAGTCCGCCACGTGGCGCACGGCAGATGCCGCACAAGCACCCCTTGATTTTCATCAGTGCGGCAGAGCAGAGCGCTGATAATCACGGGGCGGCGCTAATCCGCGCTACATTGGCGCGCTGCCCGAACGCGAGGTTCGTAGGCGTCGCCGGACCGCAAATGACCCACGCCGGGTGCGAGAGCATCTACGACATGACGGCGCACTCAGCCATGTTGCTCGGCTCGATGCGTATAGCGGGGCGGGCAGCGGCCATGTTGCGCACCGTGAATCATCACCTACGGACGTACCCTTTCGACGCCGCAGTTCTCATCGATTCTCCAGTTTTGCACCTTCGCGTGGCGCGCCGGGCGTCCGGAGCCGGTGTGCCCGTGCTGTATTACATTGCTCCACAGCTCTGGGCCTGGGGCGCCGGAAGAATCAGCAAACTGAGAAACTGGGTCGACTGCCTTGCCGTCATCCTTCCGTTCGAGGAAGAGTATTTCCGCAGCCGGGGCGTCACGGCGACGTTCGTCGGACATCCCCTGGCTGAGCGTATAGCGGATTGTGGAGGCGATGAAGGTACGGTCGATGCCATCCGCGCGCGTGGGGCACCGGTTATCGCGATGCTCCCCGGCTCACGTCGGCAGGTCGTGCGCGAAGTGTTGCCTGGGCAGTTGAGGGTGGGGGCGGCCATCGCCTCTGCTTACAGCTCGGCCACATTCGGCGTGTCGGTCGCCAACCCCCACGTGGAGCCGATCATCCGCTCCATCGTTGCGGACAGCTCGCTGCATGTCCGGCTTCATGCTCACGATCACACGGAGTTGATCCGGGCGGCAGACCTTGTGCTCGTAGCCTCCGGTACGTCGACCCTGGAAGTCGGCCTCCACAGGCGTCCCATGATAGTGATGTACAACGCCTCGCGCATGTTCTATCAGTTGATAGGCCGATGGATGATCCGCACGCCGTATTTGTCCCTGCCCAACATCCTGGCGGGAGGGGAGATCGTCCCCGAGTTCATGCCGTACTACAGGTCAACGGAGCCTATAGCAGCGCGGGCCATCGAGTTGCTCGAATCGCCGGGCGCCCGGGAGCAAATGTTGCAGACCCTGCAAGCGGTTGTCGAGCCACTGCGTTTGCACCGGCCATCTGAACGCACCGCAGCCCTGCTCCTTGACCTAGTGGCCCGTCGCAGGGCCGCACAAGGCGTGTCCGCCGAGCCTGCGGCCTAGCGAAAGCCTTGGGCCTGTATCTTGTTGCTGGCGTCAGCATGGCTAGAATGACGCACGTAGACAACAGGCTGGAAGTGCCGCGGGCCAACCATCGCACCGGTCTGTTTTCCGCGCCCGCCCGCGGGTACACCTGTTCATGGGGAGCGATGCCGTGCAATTCACATCAGCTAGGCGCAATTCAGTACTGTGGCTGAACGCAGCGTGGGTTTTCTTACCTGCCGTTGCCGGATGTAATAATCAGCTTGGGGCGGCGACCGGGGGGACAACTTCATCCCGCAGTGGGCAGGATGACGTGCTTCTCGATCCCTTTGCCGGGTTCCCGGGGGCAACACGTGCCGAGCTCCTGCCGGGCCCCGATGCAGATCCCGAACCTGCGCCAGAAGACGTCGGCTGGTATTTGATCGCCGGATCGGCAAACACCAACGTCGTGATGGAAATGCAGGTCATGCCTCTGAAGCGCTTTGAGACCCTCGCCCCGGAGATTCAGGCAGCGCTGCTAAACGTGCTGGATGCAGGGGCGCGCGGCGCATTTGACGAGGCGTTCATCCAACTGGACTCGGACACGGGCGTTCTGGCCACCGGCGTTGGGTTCTCGCTGCAAGCTTCGCCGTCGCATCTGCAAGCATACGGGCTGCCCGCCCTGACGCTCGCGCCGAGTGAGTTCGCTCCCCCAGGCATTGCACGCAACGGCCCCATCCTCGCCATCAGCCGAGAGTCGCTCGAGGCTTTGGCCGACCTGGTTGGTCCCGTCCTGGGCAGTTCCGTGGCTGAAGCCCGAGCCCCGGGCGCTGCGCAGGCGCAATCACAAGTGCAGGGGCTGATCAACGACCTGGACAGCTTCATCAGCACGATCGAGCAGGATGATGCATCGGACGGGGAGATTTCGGTTGCCCAGAGTTTTTCCTTCACAGTGCCCGGCGAGCTGATCGACCCCTTCCGGCCCGCAGACGATCTGCTCGTGGAGGCTGACCTGACGTTTGATCTCGTTCAAGAGTCTAACGACGCCGACCGGTGGCTCGGTGGGGTAAGTGCCGACGTCACCATGACGGGCACACCCGACTTGACCGACCCGGACAATCTGACGTTCGAGATGGCAATCGGTGAACAGCGCATTGACAACCCGGATGTCGTAAGTCTCGAACCCGGCTCGGGCGCAGTTAGCGGGGGGAGCAGGCTTCAGGGCGAATGGCTGGGCAGTATCAGTATTGACGACGATTTGAGTCAGACATTGTCCCTTGACGTTCCCGCGTCCGTCGAGGAGGGGGCGTTCAAAGCAGCGGCCGGCAGCTTGCAAGGATGGACGCTTCAGCGACGTCTGACTCAGGCGACACTACGCCTGTTAGCCGCTCTTACCGGCGCCGGACCGCACCGCAGCGACCTCGCCCAAGTCATTCTCCCCGTGCCCATCGACGCATCCGGTGCGGATGACTCGGGTATGATCGGCGCGGAGCTCATCGTGGGTGATACCCTCTACATCAAGCTCGTGTTTGATGAATCCGGCGTCTGGCAGGATCTTCTGACGGCGAGCGGGTTCGCTTCGGCCACTCCCGAGGCGGAAGAGTTCATGTCGATTCGCGAGCTCTTCCGCCCGTTTGACGGCGAACTGGGCCAGTCGCTGCCCGAGCTGGAGCTGCGAACGTCGTTGACCGATGAGGGGCAGTTCCGGCTCGATGTTCTGGCAACCGACCTGTTTTCCGCCTTGTTGGATGCCGCTACGGCCCCCGAGGGTGGCACATCAGATACGGTGGAGCCGGCGATTCCCGATCTGTCCCTTCTGATCATCGGTGGTACGCTGGCCACAGATCGGCTTGACGGCCGTGTCGTGGTGATGCTCCTCGTGCAGGATATCGAGTTCTCGCGTGTACGGTAGTTGAGCGGGGTAAGTCGGCGCCGTCGGTTGCCGGCTCCGGTGCCGGTCGCCGCAGCCGTCCTCACGGGTGCCCTTTTTAGGCCGCGAGCTGTGGGAAACCTCCGGTGAGGTCGAGCATCAGCGACATTCACAGCGCAGCGGCGTATTGCCACCGCTCCGCGGGGTGCAATATTGCTTCGTACCTGCCGCGAATGTCCCGTGGATCGCCGGATCGCCCGGCAATCATAATCACCCGCTCGGGCGATCGCCGAGGCCGGGCCGACTACGCCACAATGAGCTTCGCTGAGCTGGACACAGCGGTCAATCGCTGTGCCAACGGTCTGAGACAAGCTGGGATAGAGCGTAACATGCGGGTCCTGCTTATGGTACGCCCCGGGTTCGCGTTCATCGAGCTGGTGTTCGCGCTGTTCAAGATGGGCGCAGTGCCGGTGATGCTCGACCCGGGTATGGGGCTAGGGCGCATGCTCGAGTGCATTCGGCAGGTCGATCCGCAGGCAATGATCGGCGTATCGGCAGCCCAAACGTTGCGAATTCTAAAACCTGACCGCTTCAAGAGTGTCGAACGTGTCGTGACGGTCGGCCGACGGTGGTTCTGGGGAGGTCCGACCCTAGAGGAACTCACACGCGGTGCGTGCCCGACCTTCGATATAGCCGATACGCGCCCTGATGATGTGGCCGCCATCCTCTTCACCTCGGGTGCAACAGGCCCGGCGAAGGGCGCCGTGTACGAGCACGCGATGTTCGATGCCCAGGTCCGTGCGATACAGGGTCATTACGGTATAGAGCCCGGCGAAATCGATCTTCCGACATTCCCTCTGTTCGCGCTGTTCGGTCCAGCGATGGGGATGACGAGCGTGATCCCGGACATGGATCCGTCAAAGCCGGCCCGCGTCAACCCCGCGCGGATTGTCGAGGCCGTTCACGATCATAAGGTGACTACGACGTTCGGTTCGCCCGCCTTGTGGCGACGTGTCGGCGAGTACTGCGCTGAGCGAGCGATCAAGCTCCCGACGCTGCGACGTATTCTAATCGCGGGGGCGCCCGTGCCGGAGAGCGTGATTGAGACGCTCCACGGAGTGCTTGCGCCGGGTGCAGACGTTCACACACCCTATGGCGCGACGGAGGCGCTGCCTGTGTGCTCGATCGCAGGCCAGGAGCTGCGTGCAGAGTGCAGCCGCCTTAGCCGTCGCGGTGCCGGAATCTGTGTCGGCAGGCCGATGCCCGGAATCGACATGCGCATCATCCGTATCACCGACGCACCCTTGACTAGCTGGAGCGACGATCTGCTAGTCCCCGACGGGGAGCTGGGTGAAATTGTGGTCGGGGGGTCGGTGGTGACCAAAGGGTACTTCGGATTGCCACGAGCGGACGCGCTAGCAAAAATGCATGACGGTGAGCGTATCCTACACCGCATGGGTGATGTAGGTTATCGCGATGCGCAGGGACGGGTATGGCTCTGTGGGCGCAAGGGTCACCGGGTCTCAACAAAAGCCGGGACTTTGTTCACCATCAGGTGCGAAGCGATCTTCAACGAGCACCCCGACGTCGCCCGGTCGGCGCTCGTGGGTGTGGGTCCGGCGGGAGACAAGCAGGCGGTCGTCGTGGTGGAACCCGTTGCGGGGAAGTACCCCAATCGCCTCCGCAGCCGCCAGGCCCTCCGCGAGCAACTTCTCTCACTCGCGCGAGTCAACGAGCTGACGCGAGGCATTCAGAACGTCGTCTTTCGTCGCTCTTTACCGGTCGATATCCGCCACAACGCCAAGATCAACCGGGAAGAGCTGGCGCTGTGGGCGGCAAGGCAAGTCTCATGAAGGCCCTGGTGACCGGCGGCGGGGGCTTCCTCGGGACTGCTATCGCGCGGGCGCTGCACGCGAGGGGCGACTCTGTGTTGGCTCTTGGACGCCACGACTACCCGCAGCTTGAGCGCCTCGGGATAAGAACCGTCAGGGCCAACCTGTGTGACGCAGACGCCGTTAGCGGCGCGTGCGCCGGTATGGACGTGGTTTTCCACGCCGGGGCGCTCACGGGAATCTGGGGCCCGCGAAGGGCGTTCTGGGAAACCAACGTGACAGGCACCAAGAATGTTATAGGTGCCTGCCGGACACATGGCGTGAAGAAGCTCGTGTACACGAGTTCACCCAGCGTGGTTTTCGGTGCCCGTGCTCTAAACGGGGTCAATGAGTCGCAGCCATACCCGAGGCGCTTCCTGGCTGCTTACCCTCGGAGCAAGGCAGCGGCGGAGCAAATGGTGCTGGCCTCGAACGACCCGTCGCTGGCGACAGTCGCCCTGCGCCCTCACTTGATCTGGGGCCCGGGCGATCCTCACTTGATTCCCCGAGTGATCGAACGAGCCCGCAAGGGCAGGCTTGTTCAGGTGGGCGACGGCAAGACCCTGGTTGATATCTGTTATGTCGATAACGCAGCCAGGGCCCATCTGTTGGCTGCAGACGCCCTCGAACCCGGTGCTAAGTGCGCCGGCCGCGCGTACTTCATTAGTCAGGGCGAGCCGGTAGCGCTTTGGCCATGGCTCAACCACATACTGGGCAGCCTCGCCATCCCAC
>JBHHXS010000194.1:0-6900 GCA_046757145.1 Phycisphaerae bacterium
GCATCGGCGGCGCGGCTTCGCACGCCGTTACAGGCGCTGGTATCAGCCAAACACGGCTATACCGCTCCGTACACGGCGCAAGCGAAGCCGCGCATCGAGTACCGGTCCCTCCCGCAGTCTTGGTGAAGATGCGAGCGCTCAGGCTTGAGCGGTTCAGGTAGTCGCTGACCGTACGAAACACCCTGCTGAGGCACAGCAGTATGCCAGGCAGGCGCCAGCGCGAGCGGTGCGGCAGCGGTAGCCCGCGTCAACGCGTGCGTGTGCACGGTCAAGGCTGCAGCGCGTTCTCGATTTGCTCCTGTACGCGGGCGCGATGCGTGCGGATCGCGGCTATCGCGTGCTCAGCGGCTTCGCGGACAAGAGCCTTCAATCTGTCCGGCGCCTCGAAATGAGTCAGCACCATGATGCAGTGTTCGGCCCGGGTGGAGATCCATCGGACGCGATTCTCGGCCAGCGCATTGATCTCCTCCCCGCATCTCCTGGCGACCTGCCTGGCCTCTTCGCCCTTGTCATGTTCCAGCAACCGACCGATGACTACAACGCACCGATTGCCCCGGGAGTGCATCTGGGCGACCGTGAGGTCGGTCATCCAATGAATCTGCCGGACACAACGCATTGCAATGGCGCGCGGCGGCGGCACGCGGGCGGAATCACGCTGGGCGAACGCGGCGGCGCCGGTCATTTGGGCAAGAGCGACGGTAAGCAGTACCTTCTTCATCTTGGTGTGGTTCTCCTATTAAGGTCTTTCAAGTGTGGCAGGGACCCCCGTTATTCTATTACGCAAAACGACCATGCACTAGGCTTATTGCCTGACGGTTGCGGAAAAAAAGCAGCTACAATACTGAATCACGGTGGACGATTGCGTGAGACCTCCAGGCTGCAGAAGTGACGCCTGCGTGAATGTGCGGAGTCGAGCCTCGAGCACGGGATTTATGCACGGGTTGCTTGCGCTTCGGGCTTGGAAAAACGGCGTGTAGTCGCGCGCGATCATTCAGCGTGGCGTGTCGCTCACCACCTTGCCCTCTATGACGACGCCGACGCAGTGTGTCGTGTACTCAAACGGATCGCCGTCGAAAAGTGCCAGGTCGCCGTCCTTTCCCACTTCCAGCGAGCCGACGCGTTCGTCGATGCCCAGGATGCGGGCGGGGTTGATAGTAATGGTCGCCATTGCCTCTTCCCAGGCAAGCCCGTTGGCGACCGCGATGGCGGCCTCAAACAGCACGACCCGGGTCTTAGGCACATAGTCCTCGTAGCCGCTTTGCAGCGCGACGGGAATGCCGGCATGGTATAGCTTACCTGCCGTTTCAAAACTCATGTTTTTCTGCTCGCCCGAGGGACGATACATGGAGGGGTGCACGAAGACGGGCACCCCGGCAGCGGCAATTTCATCTATCAGCAGGTAGCTCTCCGCCGCACTATCAAGGATGAGCTTGAAATCGAACTCACGGGCAAGCCTCAAGGCACTTGCGATGTCCTGCGCCCGGTTGGCAGTGACCATCAGGGGAATCTCGCCTTTGAGCACACGGTCAAGCGTTTCCAGCCGAAGACTTACGGCGGGCCTTTTCTCCTCGTCGGCGGTCTTGCGTTTTCTGGCGTACTCCTGCGCCTTTATGAACTCCGCTCGCAGCATGGCCATCATCTTCCCGCGCGTTCCGGGAGACTTTGCCTTCCCTTTCTTGCGCGCCTGAGGCCCGATCGTCGCCGCGACCGTCGCCGTCTCGCAGACAACCGCCTCCTCCACAGTGTTTCCGGTGGTCTTCACCACCATAGTCTGACCGGAGACGAGTTCCCCGGGGGCGTGTCCTGTGTGGATGGTGGTCACCCCAAACCCGCGGACCCACTCAACGAGTGCTTCGTGCGGGTTGTAGGCATCAATGGCGCGCAGCTCGGGTTGAATCGGGGCCGAGTGCTCGAGTTGGTCCTGGTCGTGTTGGTAATTGAGAATCCCACTGAGGCCTACAGTGCTGTGCGCGTCGATCAGACCCGGCGCGACCACGTTGGCTTCCAGAACGCGGTAGCCGGATGGAATAGCAACCTGCTCCGCCGGCCCGACCGCGGCAATCTTGCCGTCACGGATGACCACGACGCCGTCTTTAATCACCGGACCCGCCATCGTATACAGGAGCTTGCCGCTAACGACTATCTGCCCGCGAATGGGCTGTGCCGCTGTCAGGATGCCGGCAAGTGACATCGCATGCACGATCATCGTCCGACGCAACATCATTGATTCTCCGCATGGTCGAAGCAACAGAAGTACGGGGTCGTATCATTGCCGGCACCATAGCCTCCCACGGCATATAGACGGTCCTCAAGATTGGCACGGTTGAAAACGTTGCGGCCCTCGACCCATGTTTCCACCACCTTCGTATACACGCTAAACGGGTCACCTGAGAGAACGATGAAGTCAGCGTCCTTCCCCGGCTCGAGCGACCCTATGCGCTCGTCAAGATCGAGTATCCGCGCTCCTGCAAGCGTAACCGCGTGCAGGGCGCCTGCGCGCGACATGCCAGCTCGCACTCCCAGCGCCGCAGTGCGCAGGAACAGTCTCGAGTCGGTTATCCAATCATCCGTGTGGTAGGCGACGAGAACCCCGGCTTTCTCAAGCACGGCACCTGTCTTGTAATGCAGCTCGCTGGCTTCGAGCTTGCCCCCTGGGCTGTCCACCAGGATTATGGAGCAAGGCACGCCGCGCGCGGCAATCTCTTCAGCGACCTTCCATGCCTCACTCGCGTGATGCAGGACTACGCGGAAGCTGAACTCCTTGGCCAGACGCAGGACAGTCATGATGTCGTCCTGTCTGTGGGTGTGGAAGTGCACAATGCGCCTGCCTTCGAGAACGTCTACGAGCACCTCGAGGCCCAGGTCCCGCGGCGGCAGCTTGTCTTTGTCGCCTGCAGCGCGAATGATCTTGTCGCGATACTCGCGGGCCTGGATGAATCGCTCGCGCACCAGCTCGGCCGACTTGGCCCGCGTTCCAGGAAAGGGCTTGTTGCCTCGCGAGTTCGTGCCGTTGGCCATCTTTACGCCGCCCATGACCGCACCCGTCCTGTCCCGAATGAACAGGTCTTCTATGGTCTTGCCGCGTCGCATCTTAAGGTAGACCGTCTGCCCACTTAGCAGGTACCCGGAGCCCGGCAGGACGTTGATCGTGGTCAGTCCTCCCGCAACAACCCGGCGATAACCCGAGTCGCGGACGTTGAGGGCATCGTAGATGCGCACATCAGGCTGGATCGGTCCGCTGGAGTCGGCGCCCCCGATTCCCCCGACATGGTTATGCGTGCAGATCAGGCCGGGCATGATAACCTTCCCGGTGACGTCGAAAAGCCGTGCGCTTGCAGGCACGATTCCGGCGTTCAGCGGGCCCACCGCAACAATCTTGCCCTTGTGAACCACCAGCGCACCTGTTTCAATCTCCTCCCCGGTTATCGGGATGATACGTGCGCCTACAAAGGCGTACGGCACGCTCTGCGCCCAGAGCGCTGGCGCCGAGCACACCACGACGCCGATCGACAGAAGAGGCACCGTCCGCAATCAAATCACCCCGTAACACGGAACACAGCAGGCCACACGCGGGCTGAATACTGTATTGTAAGGGTAACGCCTGGCACACAAAGGGCAATACGTGCGCTTGCGTGAGTGTCAGGGGGCAAACGCATGCGAGCTCGGCAGGGCGTTCGGCAGCGCCGAGTCCCCGACGAGCGGTGCCTGAATCGCTGTCGGTTCATCTTTGTGAGACACGAGGAACACGTAGCATGGCGTGTCAAGCGGGGCGAGGCAGCGCACCCCAAGGGGCGCGCCGTCGATGGTGCGCACTAGTTGCGCACGGAATACGGGTCAGCCTAGCCGCCCCGCGTATGCATCTCCAGGTGGTAGTCGTTACGCAGGTCGGCCGACGGGATCAAGGCAACTCTCTTGTGGACCGCAAGGCGGTTTTCGGCACCACGATCGGCCCGCCCCGTCCAGCGTGATGCGATGATCGAAGCGACAGCCTCCGCGGGCGCTCCGGTTCGAAGAGGGGCCTTCAAGTTCACTCCCTCGTCCGCGTAGAGGCATACATACCATATCCCATCGGATGTGAGGCGACTTCGATCACACGAGTGACAGAACGGTTCCGTCGTCGAGGAGACAATGCCGAACTTCGTTGAGTCGGGTAGGATGAATCGTTCCGCGGGCGCCGGATCATCACGCGGTACCGGCTCGATCTGGCCGTAATGCCTGGAAAGCCGATCCAACATCTCGGCGCGTGAAACGACCTGCTGCATGGACCACCGAGTGGCTCCGCCGACATCCATGTACTCGATAAACCGCACCTCAGCGCCGACGCGTTTGCCAAACTCCAGCATATCCACGAGCTCGTCATCGTTGAATCCACGCATGACGACGGTGTTGATCTTCAGGCCCCGCATCCGGGTGCGTTGAACGGCCTCGATCCCCTCCACCACCGCTTCGAGCGCGTCCTTTCTCGTCAGCGATCTAAAGCGATCGCGTCGGAGCGTGTCCAGACTGACGGTCACCCTGTCGAGACCCGCGTCGGCAAGGGCCTGAGCGTACTTCAGCAAAAGCATGCCGTTGGTCGTAAGGGCCAAGTCGCGCACTCCCGGCTCGGATGAGAGCATCTTGACGAGGATGGACAACTCCCGGCGCAGCAAGGGTTCACCACCGGTCAATCTGATCTTCTCGACGCCAAGCCCGACGAACACTCCGACGAGGGTACGAACCTCCTCGAAAGCGAGAATCCGCTCGCGCGGTATCCACTCGTAGTCGTCCTCCGGCATGCAATAGCGGCAGCGCAGGTTGCAGCGATCCGTCACAGAGACGCGAAGAGCGCGCAGCGGGCGTCGTAGTGTATCAAGAGGGCGCACACTCGCTGCTGCAATTGTCCGCCGTATTGCACCTGTAGGCTGTGCCACGTCTGTATCCTATACCGGTTGCCTGAATCGCGAAACTCTGTCACTTTGCGGGGGCGCAGGACGAACAGCAGCCAGTCGCGTAGCAGCAGTGCAGCCACCCCCGACGGCGAACGGGCTACGTATACGCCTTTCACGCCTATTGGTCCGGCGACCACGCCCGTCATGAGCGGGCCGAAGTCGGTGATCGGGTAACATGGCAGCTACACAACCTGCGCGCTACCTGCCAATTAACGCGACCGCGTCCGCAGTGTCACCGGCTGGTGGCGCTCGTCGAGTCAATCAGCAGCGGTACGGCGCCCGGTTATCTGTGGCGGATACGGCGGGGAGGTGGTGAGCCGAGCGTCTTCCAGCGGCCCACCCACTGTGAAATGGTATAGGCACTGGTACTTCCTGTCGTTGAACCCGAAAAGATCATGGACGGGATCATCGAAAAAGCACCCGATGCCGGTACCACGGACACCTGCGGCTTCGGCTTCAAGATAGAGTACCTGGCCGATCATGCCAGTCTCCCAGTGTGATCTTCGGTACATCCATGCGCCGCGATCGCGCAAAGGCGCCTCGTAGTCGGCGATCATACTGACGCTGAACGCTCCGTCGGCCGCGATGTCTTGGCCGCAACTAACGTGTCCGGCAACGGTACGAGCGTCCCCGGCCATCAGGTGATACAAAGGAAAGGAGTGCGGACATCCGGTCGGTCTATTCCACTCAAACTCGGAGCGCATGGACCCGCGCAGGTCTGCAAAGAGGTGCGGTGAACGGACAAGGAAGTATAGTCCAGGTGCCAGCCCCTGCACGAGGTGTACGAACAAGCCGAGGTTGACGTGCGCAAACGGTCCCAGCGCGCTCCACGGCGGGCGTTCAAATCGTGGAAGTACGCGGTCCATCATCAGGTAGAACTGATCAGCAGTTATCGTCGTCCGCCTATCCATGGCAACGGCACTACGCCTTTGCTGGATGATCTTGCGAGCGGGGATAGCGCGGCGATTTGGGGCGCACGGCTCTGCGAAGCCAATGGTTGGTGTCGGGGTTGCTTGCTGCGGCGTTGGCGGTTTCCTGCATGCGTCGGCGACCGAGTCGATCAGGTCCCACTCCACGTGGTCTGAGCTGAGGCTGTTCGCACTGCCGTACCATTTACGCTGTCCGATCGAATCGAGCGCATCGTCCGGTAGACGTGGCGGCGACTTACCGGTCACAGGATGCGCTGAAGGCAAAACAGCGATGAGAAGATCGGGATGCTCACGCTCGGCATTGGCGAAGTCATGCCTGCGATCCAATCCGAGTAGCGCTTCGAGCCTCTCATCGCTCATCTCACTGAGTGGAACCACACGCCAGCCCTGTAGCGCGCCTGACAAACAAAGCGCCGCGAGCGCGTGACCGACATCGTGCTGACAATACCGATAGGCTCTCTCGCCGTACTTCCAGGCCTCGCGCCAATGTATCGACGACAGCCCGATGAGGAAGGTCCCGCAAGGGAACGGGCTGATGAAACGATCCCAGTCGTCAGATCGTACTTCGCACCTCCGCTCGAGGATGTGGTCTTTTGGCGCGTAGTGAAACACACCCGGCGCTTCGGAGACTCCCTGCACGGCGCCGATTGCAATGTACCCCTCGGTCGGATGCAAGTTGCCGCTTGACGGATTAACTCGAAGTGCCCAGCGAGAAGCTCCGTATTGCTTCCAGGCGGACAATGCAAGGGAGTACTGAAAGAACTCAGAGATGGTTTCTAGGCACACAGGTTGCGGCGCCACGGCTCCCGTTTCGTACAGGGCGTCGTATGCCGGTGAAGCCGATGCTCCGCCGAGTAGCAGGGGTACCGACGGCGCGCCCCGATAGCGTCGAAACGGGTCCGGCTGCGTCGCCCAATCCATGTAACCCAAGCTGCGCGCGTGCCGATGAGGATGGTGCTTAGTGGCGTCATGGTAGTTAAGAACTGTCTCCAGAGCCTCCATCAACTGCCTCAGCCTCCAGGCTCGGCGATCATAAGAACGTA
>JBHHXS010000195.1:0-6794 GCA_046757145.1 Phycisphaerae bacterium
CCGCAGCCCGCACCTCGCTCCCGGATGGCTACTCGTCTGCCTACCAAACGACCGAGTGCGACTGCATGCCGTTTTTCCGACCCGGCGGTGTAGGCGGCCGGTGCATGAACCCTGCGCTCACCCTCGGTGCTCTGGTCCGTCGCGATGGATCGCGCACGTTGACTTGGGAGTGGATCAGCCTTCATCGGATTCCCCCCGGCAGGTATTCGAAGACCTGCACGCGTCTATTATACGCATCACAAACCCAGACACGGTTGCCGTGGTCGATGAAGATGCCCCCGGGCAGCCAGAACGCGCCGGGCCCGATGCCCTCTTCGCCGAAGACAAGAAGCAGCCGGCCGTTTCGGTCAAAGACTTGGATGTTCTCAAAGCGCCCGTCCACAACGTATACATGCCCGTCGTTATCGGTGGCGATTCCCTTCGGAAGCGCGAGGTCGCCGGGGGCGTCGCCGGCCTGCCCGAATGCCACCACGGGGCTTCCATCTCGCTTGAGACCCTGTACGCGGTTGTTGCCGGCATCGACCACCCAGACCATGTCGGCGTCAACCACGACGTCGCACGGGAAATTGAAGTCCCCCGGGCCGTTGCCGCGACGCCCTATGATTCGCCGAACACGCCCGTTCCGGTCGAGCACCTTCACGTCGTGCGCTGTAACATCGACGACGTAAAGCTCGTCGCTTGAGCTGTCGTACGCAACGGCCGCCGGACGTCCGATGTCCGGACTGACCCGCAGTGGTTTGAGCTGTGCTCCGGTGACGCCGGATATGTGATAGACCGCTGTATTGTCCGAATCGCAGACATATATGGAATCGCCGGGACCGAGGCTCAGACCAACGGGACTGACAAGTCGCGAATCTCCAATCTTGTCAATCCTGCGGTACTCTCGATGTTCAAGGTCAAACAGATGGAGACACCGCCCACCCGGATCAGCAATCCAAACGCGCTGGCCGTCCTTTGTGCACACCACACTGCGCGGACCGTAGAGCTGATGCGGTTCCTCGCGTCCAACGAAAACACGGGCGAGGGCACCCAGAAAGGTCGCGCGCGGCTTAAGATCGGCCGACGAGCGTAGCTGGCCAACGTAACGTATGCGGGGCGTCTGCGGCGGCGCCGGCCAGAAGATAGGCGCCGGCCGGTCTTCAAAGATGGGCTTGAGCCTCGGGGCACACCCGGCAGCACCTAAAACCTTCACACAGCCCCCGACGAGTAACAGACGCGTCCACCTGTCCGGCAACCTCACATGTATTTGTCTAAGCACGCTTGACCAGCGCCCCCGGGGGATAGCGCTTGGCCCGGCGCGGAACCGGCGGAACAACCTACGGACGCAGCTCGAATGGTATCCGTCAAAGGGCCTATTGCTAGGAACCGTCTGAGCTTTCATCACGTTCCATCCTATGCCGTCCAGCCAAGCGCTCGACGACTCTCCTAGAACTTCCGCCTGACCCGAACATAGAGCGAAGACGCGTCGTTGTCTGCGAAGGCGTCCCGGTATTTGCCATATTCGTACTGGATACGCACCTCCGTCTGCCGAATATCCCACTCGAGCGCGAAGTCGAGCTCAACTCCCTCGTCTACGCCCGTCAGCGAGTCGTCCTCGTTACGGTAAAGCACGGTTGTCTCGACGTTCAAGTGCCGTGTGATAGGGTGACGGTAGTAGCCCTCGAATGTATAGAACGTCGTTTCCCTCGCGTTGGGTTTCCCCCGGTCCACGTCGCTGAATTTCGCGCGGAGCATCGCTCTTGCGCCGGTGCTGAATCGGCGATTGTAGCTCGCGCTCAACCTGGTGGCGCGAAAAGGGTTGATCGTCGAATCGTGGTCCTCGTATTCCGCGGTAAGGCGCAGCGGTCCGCGCTCGAACTCCATACCCACAACGTGCGCGGTGATGTCTTCAGGCGTCACGCCCACCGCATCGGCGGGTGTGACGTCTTGCTTCTGATGAAACAGGCGGTAGTAGGGCGAGAGTCCGAAATCAAGGTTGTCCCGGAGCGACAGATGATGCACGACCGTGTCCAGGTCGAACGAACCTCCGACGGAGAACACATAGTCGATCAACACCGTCTGCCCGTCGATTATGCGACCGGTGGGCACGCGTCGAATCTCCGTTTGATCTCCAACCATCTGTACTCTGTAGTCATCGTTTAGGCGGTACAGCGTCGTTCGATCCTCGGCTGTCACTCGTATGGAGCCCGTGCTGACACGCGTGTTGCTAAGCACCTCAGGCTCCGGGTCATGGAAGGTGTGCGGCTCGTCGAGTACCTCCATTTCGCGCCCTCCGCCCCGATACTCCTCAATCCGGTACCCGAGGCGGTAGTCCGCCAGCAGCATCCCCCCCCGGTGCTTCTTACGATAGTCGAAGTTCGCTTCAAAGCCGTACCGCTGTATGTCAAGCCCCGAACCGAATTCTTGCGACTGTCCGTACCCCCTTAGCCGGGAAACCAGGCTTTCGTACAGCTTGTGCTCAACCGTGGCCTCGAGGGAGTAGGACCGCTCGCTGAGTGGGGCAACGCCTGAGAGGCTGCCTTGTTTGCGGTCGAGCGCCTCCCAGCGGTACCAGGAGCGCAGCGTGTCCGAATGCTCCAGTCGGAGAAGCTCTCGCCAACGCGTTCGCTCCACGTCGAAGGTTCCCCGCTGATTCTGGTAGTTGATCTCCGATTCGAGGCTGTGCCGATGATGCGGCCCAAATCGCCACGTGTGACCGAGGGTGAGCTCGTCGGTGTCGTATGACAGCGCGAAGGGCTGTTCGTCAGTCGACTCGCGGGTGTAGACGAAGGACAGAACGTTGTTGTCGGTGAAGCGGTACTCTGTCTGGAAGCGGAGGAGGCTGTTCTTCTGTCGCCCAATCGCTTCCAGGTCATTGCCGGGGTCGAGCTCGACTTCAGTAGATGAGAACTGTAGCGACGTAGGCATCTTCTCATCCACGTACTGCCACGTAAGACCGTAGTTCGTTGTCGTCGCCTCCAGCGTCGGCTGAAAGGGGCGAGGCTCAAACGCGCGGTATCGGCGGGCGAACACCGTACCCGGGTAGTCCTTCTTCTTGAAGAACGAACCACGTACGTCGAACTCAACAACGGTTCCGTCGTCCCCGCTGGTGCGTCTCCTATCGCCGAAGACGTCCTCATAATCTCGCTGTAACAGACCGAACAGCGCGGCGACGGTGAACTCGAGGAAGTTCGGATGATAAACGTAGCCGCTGGTCTTCAACTTCAGGTTCTCCTCGAGGATGGTCTCCTCGGAACTTGTCTTGCCGGCGCCGACCTTTGACGCCTGACTGTGCTCGCGTTGTCTTGCGACAAACTCCACGTAACCCTCCACCCTGTCGACGTGCATCGTGCGAATGTCGCTGCGCCCGCGCCCTGGCGCCTGACACCCGGTGAGTGTGAGCATCGAGAGCAGCACACACAGTGCCCGGCGGGACGGGCTGGCCCGCCGACGACGCTCCGTACGCGTACGCGTGTGTGGTGCTGTGTCCCGGCGAACCTGTTCAGCTGCGCGCTTCAAGGCTCAGCACGTCTCAAGAAATACTTGTAACTTCCCCCGTGCGGGTTGTGGCAGGCGACACAGCTCTGGTGGTCGATGGTGTCGCGGTGCGGCCCGGGCGCCAGGTCCGCGCGTCTGTGGCATCGAAAACACGTACTCGTCGCATCGCGCAGCAGGACCTTAGGGTACGGGCTGGTATGGAAGTGGTGGCAGAACAGGCATTCACGCACCGCGACCGGCCCGTGCACGTACCGGACCTGACCTGGGATATCGGTGTGGCAACCCTGGCACAGGCCTTCTTTGGGAGTCCGGTAAAGCTGGCCGGTTGTAGTGTTGTGGCACGAACCACATTTGTTATCACGGTATGGTGGGTGAGCATGCACCTCCCCGGATGTGCTCAAAGGTACGTCCGACGGCTGGATTCCCTGACGTGGCATTTCTGTGGACGGCGTGGCATACCCGACCGCGGGGCGGCTCCCGGGCTGCGGGACGCCGTCGAAGAACAGCGTTAGAACGCGGTACCTGACGGGCGCGTAGCAGGCGGGCAGCACGCCGGCGCACGCCGCGCACATCAGGACAATAACGAAGGCGTACCGATTCGCCAACAATACTCCTCCGACGACTGGCAATGCAATCCCGCGGGTGGTGGTTCCACTATGCCTGACGCTACTTCGGGGACTCCGCGGCGTCTTCCCCCTCGACTGGTCCGATACCCTGATCGGGCGCGAGCCTCGGGATTGTGCGCACGTCCGACTCCGAAAGCTCGTAGCCCTCCGGGAACGACCCGAACGCATACACGTTGATGAGACGCGCGCTATACTGGCTCGCGACAAACAACAAGTAGTCGACGTTGAAGTCCTTGTGGATGTACTGCTCGAAGTAGGGGAGCGAGGTTGTGTCGACCGCGAGCGTGGATGGCAGCCCCAGGGCGCCCGGTGTGTTTCCAGGCCCACCAAAACGCATCAAGGTGCGCCCCTCTGAGTCGAACATCTGGACGATTTCAGTTGCTGCGTCCACTACGTAAAGAACGCCGTCCGGACCGGCGCGTATACCCCGCGGCCGCCCAAACTGGCCCAGCATGTACCCGGGGGTGCCTTTCACCCAGACCGCCCGCCCCTCGAGTGTCAGCTTCTGGATGCGCCAGTTGTGCGTGTCGCTGACATATAAAAACCCGTCTGGTCCGATGCACAGGCTATTGGGGATCTTGAACTGCCCGGGCTCGCCCCCGGGTCCGCCGAACGTCCGCAATACTTCCCCTGTCGATCGGTCCAGAACCACAATCTGCGGGCTCTCGTCGTTATCGAGGACGAACAGCTCGTCCGCGTGAATCGCCAGATCGACCGGACGGCAAGGTTGGGGGATGTCGAAGGCCGTCACGTAGCGATCCTGAGGGCTGAAGACTACCACCTGCTTCCGCGTGGTGTCCGTAACGAACTTGTATCCCAGACGGTCCACGACCACGTTTATCGGCTTTCGCAACCGCCCCGGACCCGTGACGCCCAGCACCGAGTACTGGTGGTTCTTAAAATCAAGCCTGCAAAGTGCCGACCCCTTCGTGTCGCAGACGTATACGACGCCCTCGTGGGCTGCGACTCCATAGGGCTTGGTGATGGCACGCTGCACCATGGGTTCATCGCCTAGGATGAACGACTCGAAGCTCCCTCGCTTGGGCTCGATCTGGTCCGCACCGCTCGCCCAAGTCAGGAACTGGATCCGAGGCGCCGCTGGGGGCGCAGGGAAGAAGACCAAAGGCACCGGCTCTTTCGGTGTAGTGCGGCAACCCACGGTATAACCCGCAAGAAGCAGGCCAAGCAGGGCGGTTAACGAGCGTACTGAATGCGTCAACATGCATCTCCTAGTACCGCGTTTCGCAGGTGGTGTTGCTATGAGTGAGATCCAGCCGCAGTCTGCTACCCTTGGCGCGAAGCACCGAGGGTCAGCCCGCGCGACCCGTTGTTCTGAGCCGCTCGCTTCAGCCTGCGCGACCATGCGAAGGCAGGGAGCGCACATAGCGATCAGCGCCGTTGGGCGGGGTAAAACCCGTGGCTCAGGCGGGCGTGGAACTTATGAAACACCGTACCAGTCGTGCCCACCCACCGAATAAGGGACACGACCATCCCGCATGCACCTATCCCGTGTCTGTTACTGCTGATAGTCGATGCTGTCAACGAGCACGATGCCGGGGGAAAGGCCTGCATCAGCCGGAGCGCATATCCACCCCGCCGTGCGCTGCACCCCCCTCCAGTGTTTCTCTGCCTTCTCGGTGTCGCCTTCGAGGTCCACTGGCTGCACAAAAAAGCACGCGCCCAAGGCTTTTCCCAAGGCGCGTGTTCGAGTCTGACATTTCGAGCTAAGCGACCCCCGGGCGTGCCCGTAGTTGCAGTCCGAGCAAGCCGGTGGCCGTCGACAGCAGGCGCCTACTTAATGTGGCACTGCAGGCAGATATAGCTCTCTTGCAACGGAACCCTGAGGAACGTACCCAATCCGTTATTGTGTACGTTGTGGCAGGATGTGCATTCCACACGCTCCAGCCCCCCGATCGTCACCAGTTGCACGCCAGGGCCGCCGCCAACGCCAGGTGCGAAGGTCGCCGGATCGCGGAACTCGGTGGGTGAGGCTGTCGGGTACTCTATCCCTATCGGGTGGTCGTTCGACAGGTCCGTACCGATCGCTGCATTACCGGTGATGACGATGCCCGTTCCCCCTGTGCCGCCGTAGTTGTCAATGGCCGTGACGCCGTCATGGCAGCTCAGGCACATTTTGCTGGGCCCTTCAGGCTGCCCAGCCGTACTCTTGTACATCACAAAGGTCTCGCCCGTTTCGGCGTGATTCCACAGCACGTTCTCGTCGCCGGCCAGCAGGGCGTTGTGAGGCGTGTGGCACGGCAGACATACCTGATTCCCCGGAAGGCTGATGCCGGGATAATTGTTCAGGTTGTGTGGCGTGTTGACGATGCTGACCGAGGGATACGTCGTCTCGTCACCTGGGATAATCTGCCCAAATGCCGTGGACGCCAGAGCCACGCTAAAGACCACTGGGACAAACAGAGACACGGTTTTCATTATTGGATACCTCCACTACAGACAGTACGTTTCGACGCTGTCCCCAATCCTGATAGCCACCGAGGCGCCAGGTACGTGCTGATGCCGCAGTCTCGGTGCTTCCGCCAGCTTAGCTGCACCGGCCGTGCCAGAGGGTATTTACATCCGCATTCGACTACTCCTGGTCGCCGGCCCGGCGCGTAACCTATTGTGAATAAAGAAGTTATATGCATAATCCGCGCCCTGCCGAACGCGGTTGCGAGGGTCCCAATATGC
>JBHHXS010000196.1:0-6746 GCA_046757145.1 Phycisphaerae bacterium
CGATTCCACATTTGGGCTTCGAGAAAGCCTAACGCCCCCAGATATAGCGTGTCAATTGCCGTACACCCGGACGCACGAGGGTGATCCGGGGCGCTGCCTCCGTTTCCCCTTCGCGTGCGCGCCCCGTGCCCCCCGGTGATGCATTTGCAGGCGTTGCGTAGTAGACTCCTTTTGGGGCTGTGACTCGCCACTCCGGGATTGGCGCGCGTGATTGGGACGGACGATTTGTGGCGGATCACTGGACGGAACTCGCGTGCCTCCCCCAAGGAAGCGTCCATGGCCAGAATGATGCACAAAAAGCTGGGCGGGATCGAGATCGTCGGATTCTCCCTTGCAGGCGAGGAGACCGTCATTGCCGTTCCCGAGTACAACGTCTGCTTCGACGTCGGACGGGCGCCCCGCGAGATCATCTCGATCGACAACGTATGCATAAGCCACGGACATATGGACCACGCCGCCGGGGTCGCTTACTACTTCTCCCAGCGGACGTTCGTGGGGATTTCTCCGGGGCGTGTGATAGTCCATCGCGACCTGGCTCAGGCTATACAAAAACTCATGGACGTATGGTCCGACATCGAGGGGCACCCGTCGCCGGGGGTGGTTCATGGCGTACGACATCTTGAAGACGTACCCATCCGCCGTGACATGTTCGTTAGACCGTTTACCGTTAATCATTGCGACAGCGCCTTGGGCTACACACTGATTGAGGTACGTCATAAGCTCAAAGAGGAGTTCATAGGCAAGTCGGGGCCGGAACTCGTCGCCCTGAAACGCAAGGGGGTTGAGATAGAACATCAGGTAGACCACGCGCTGTTGACCTACACCGGCGACACAGCTGTTGGGCGCTTTCTTGATCTGGGCTTTGTCCGGCGCAGTCGCGCCGTGCTGCTGGAGTGCACCTTCTTCGACCGCGACCACGTCGCGCGTGCGCGGGCGGGGCGCCACATACACGTTGACGATCTGAAGGACGTTCTGTCCTCTATTCCCGATGCCCAGATCATGCTCACGCACGTTTCGCGCCGAACTGATCTACGGTTTGCCAGGGGGACCCTCGAGCGTTCACTCGCCCCGGCGGACATGGAGCGCGTTAGCTTCCTGATGGATCGCCCCCCGCGCCCTGGGCCCTCTCGGACGCCCCACCGTGAAGGGCGCATTGACGCGTCCACGCGGATAACGACTCGGGAAGACAACACACGCCGTCGCAGGAGCGAGTAAATCCAAGCGCCATACCCCGCTACAGCTACCGCATTGCCCATCGACACTGACCGGCTGTACACCGGCCAGTTCTTCCGCATGTTTGCCGCAGTTGCGCTGTTCATGGCCGCAGTAGGGCTCCAGTTCCACTTTGGGGAATACGTAGCATACCTCGGACACGGGGTTGACACTCTGGGGCATCTCTTGAGTGCCAGTACCGTGGGCACGCTTCTGATCCGGCTTCAACTTGGGCGTTGGATCGATCGGTTCGGCTATCGGCCGACATGGGCAGGAGGAACGCTCGTCGTGGCGATCGTACTTGCATCGATTCAATTCGTCGAACGTCTCTGGGTCATCGCGGCCCTGCGTACGGTATCAGCGATGGCCACCGCGGGAGTAATGACAACAGTAGCGGTGTTCGCAGCTCAGATAGCCCCCGCGGGCCGCCGCGCCGAGAGCATCGGATCCATGGGACTGGCGGGGTTTCTCGGGATGATCATAGGACCGACGCTGGGCGACTGGATATTCTCGGGCAAAGGTGACCCGCTCACTGCACACCATATCTTCTTCACCGCTAGCGCGGTCTTCAGCCTGCTAGCCGGCGGACTGATGATGCTGGCCCCGGCGCCAGCCGCCCTACAGCGATTTGACTTGCCCTTGACAGCACCACGCGGGAGCGGTGGCGGGGCTTCCGGTGCGCCGGTGTCGATGTTTCGCGTGATCATCGCGCACTGGCCGGGCAGCATCCTGCTGGTTGGTGTGGTGTTCAGCATGGTTTTCTGCCTGCAGATTGCCTTTATCGAGCGGCTGGCCGACCAGCGAGGGTTTAATGACGTCAAAGCGTTCTTCCTTGTCTACTGCCCCACCGCAATGGTGCTGCGCATCATATTCCGCCGTGTGCCCGAGCGCATCGGGCGCAGTCGCACACTGGTGGGCGGCCTACTCGTGCAGGCGGCTGGGTTGGTGTGCCTTGTGGGTGTCGAGCATGAGTCCGGGCTTGCGCTGCCCGCACTGCTCATGGGTACGGGGCATTGCTTCGTCTTCCCGTCGATGGTGGACCTGTCTGCCGAAAGGCTTCCACCTCAGCACCGCGGGATAGGCACCTCTCTAATTATGGGCGCAGGCGACGTCGGCATGCTGACGGGGTTCTTCTTTCTGGGCGAGGTGATCGACCGGTTTGGGTTTGACGCGGCCTTGTACGGCTTGGCTACCGTGATTCTGGGAGGCGCTGCCGTATTTGCCGTCACCCGCCGTGTGGACGTCTTTCGTCCGCGCCTAAGACGCCTTGAAGGACGCCGAGCGGGCGGCAACACGTAGGGCCCTCTGCGATCTGGCCACGACAAGCGCGCGGCGCGCGGGTCAAGCTCATTCGTCCACGATTGCATGCAGCGCGCGATAACGCGATCGAAGTGGCGATGGCACTGGAGAGGGAACTCAAAGCGTGCGGGTTCGACACAGGTTTGACAGCAGCGCGTCTTGCTGATTATCTGTCTGTCCGCAACACTTAGTTTCCACGTTGCAGATGTTGGGTGGATAGGGCCTGGCGCTGCCAACGAACGGGCTGGAGGCCATTGTGCTACGGAACAGTTTGGAGCACCGAGGTGAGCTCACCGCGATGCAAGTGGTCGGATTCTCCCGCCGGGCATTCCCTCACATTGTGCTTATCGAAAACGGTGCGCTTCTGTTCGGTGGATTGGCTGCCGGCACCGCCCCGGCGTTGGTCGCCAGAATGCCCTACGTGGTGGCATCATGGCGCGAGGTACCCGCACCTTTGACGGACAGGACCGTCGCACGCGCGTTGACCGTCGGCATGCCGGTGGTTTTCACAGATGTGGTCTCAGCGCTGCGCCGTCCATTGTCGTCGCCGCTGTGTACGGAGCAGTCGCTCGTGAGTAAAAAAGGAGATGTCGAATGACTTTCGTCGATTACAAGCATGTACTGTGGCTTTCTATTCTCCTCAGTGCAGGCGCTTCGAGTGCCGGTGCCGAGGGCCTTGGGTTTGACTTCAAGGACCCCAAGGGAGTCAACGCGGTCTCGTTCGTGCTGGATTCGATGTTGGAACCCATAATGGGGGTTGCTTCCGGGGTTAGTGGCGAAGTCATGTTCGACCCCGCCAACGTAGAGACAATCAGCGGTACCATTCGCGTAGACGCTGAAAGCCTGCACGTGCCTCACAACATGATGAGGCAAGTTCTTTACTCCAAGAAGTGGATGAATGTCGCCGAGTATCCACTGATCGAGTTCACCTTCAAACGCGCTAAAAAGGTAGCCTCTGACGGCGACAACGTCTTTCAACTCCAGGTAGTCGGCGACTTCACCTGTCGTGGCATCACCAAGGAGATGACCGTTCCCGTCGAGGCGGCCTACCTGCCGGGCAAGCTGGGGCAGCGGATGCACGGCGGCGAAGGCGATCTCCTTGTACTTCGATCACAGTTCGCCATCAAACGCAGCGACTTTCAGATCAATCCTGAGACACCGGCTGAAGTCGTTGCCGAGCAAATAGACCTGCGCGTGTCGATCGTGGGACTGTCGCCGAAATAGACCTGTACCCCCACAACTGACGCGAGGAGTCCTCCACCCGCGGTGTCGTCTGTGGACGATGAGAAAACGCCCCGCGCTATGTTCAGCCCCGCGCCCTGCAGGATACCTGCCTTGCTACGTACTTGTGGTCCGGTGCGTCTGATCGGTAGTCTGCGATGCGAGCGGTTGAAGGTAGTGCTTTTGATCGGTAGAATGGGTGTATGGGGTAGCGCGTTGTTGTGGCTTGCAGTAGGGGGACGAACACGCGTGCGACGGGCGGGCTTAGTCTTTCTTTCTTTTGTTGTTGTTTTGTACGTCGCGTTTCCTGCCGACGGACAGACGGAGCAGGCGGTACGCGTTGGAGCTGACGCGTGGGGTTCGGCTGAGCGTGCGGAGCTGAGGTCACGTTTTTCGGAGTTGTCGGACTCGTTTGGTGAGTATGACGGGCTTGCGGTGTCCGATCGGGCCATGCTTCGGCGTGGTTTGGTCACCTCTCCCGACACGGCGGATGCGAACGTGTGGACGTTGTTTGAGCAGTTGGCGGCGGCTCGAGCGTTGGGTCGTGCCGGCTCGAGTATGCATCCCACTCGTCTGCTGGTACGTTTTAAGCCCGGTGTAGTTCCTCGTGCGGGAGGCGAATCGCGGAATCGGTCGTCGCCCGCGGTTCAATGGTTCCTCGCTCGCGGGCATCATCTTGTGGCGCGCTACCGTGCGGTTGACGATCTTTGCCTGGTGGAGGTTCCGGCGGGCGAGGTTTCGTCGTCGCTCGAGGCGTACAGGAGCGATCCCGAGGTTGTATACGCTGAGCCCGATTACGCGGTGCACACTGCTGTGTTTCCGAACGATCCGGACTTTGGCGTTCTATGGGGGCTGTACAACACGGGCCAGACGGTCAACGGTGACCCCGGCACTGCGGGAGCTGACATTCGGGCGTCGCAGGCGTGGGACCTGTGGAGTGGTGATCCGGAGTTTCGTATCGCGGTGATCGACACCGGCATCGACTACACTCATCCCGATCTGATGGGGAACATATGGACCAACGCGAGTGAGATTCCCGGCAATGGGGTGGACGACGACGGGAACGGGTGGGTTGACGACGTTCACGGGTATGACACCTACAACGAGGACGGCGACCCGCTGGACGACAACTTCCACGGCAGCCACGTAGCGGGGACGATCGGCGCGGTTGGTAACAACGCGGTTGGTGTGTCCGGTGTTGCCTGGCGTTGCCGACTGGTTGCGGTGAAGGCGTTCGACAGCGCGGGTGGAGGGTATACCTCGGACGTGGTTGAGGCGATCCAATACGTGGTCGACAGTGGGATCAGCCTTTCGAGCAACAGTTGGGTTACGGTGGACTACTCCCAGGCGTTATACGACGCTCTGGCGGCTGCGGGCGCTATGGGTCACCTGTTCGTTTCCGCTGCCGGCAATTTCTTCGGGCGTAATATAGACGAGAATCCCGTCTACCCCGCGAGCTTCGATCTTCCGAACATCCTGACGGTGGCGTCGATCGACAACGACGACAAGCTGGCGATCTTCACGAGCATAGGCCCGACGCAGGTTGACCTTTCGGCGCCTGGTCAGAGCATCTACAGCACGCTGCCCGGCGGCGGCTACGGTTACCTCGACGGCACATCGATGTCGGTGCCCTATGTGTCGGGGGTTGCGGGTTTGCTTATGAGCCGTCGTGCCGACCTGAGCTGGCAGCAGGTTAAGGATCGCATTCTGCGTACTACTCGTCCGGTGGAATCGATGCGTGACCACACCCTAAGCGGCGGGTGCGTTCACGCGGCGGGTGCGGTTGGCGACTGCAACGGGAACGGTGTTCTCGACGAGCAGGACATTGCCGGGGGTACGAGCAACGATTGCAACGGCGACGAGCTTCCGGATGAGTGCGAGTCGGACTGCAACTCCAACGGGGTTGCGGACGAATGCGACATAGCGGGTGGTCAAAGCGTCGACTGCAACGCCAACTCCGTGCCGGACGAATGCGACCTGGCTAGTGGTCAAAGCGTCGACTGCAACTCGAACCAGGTTCCCGACGAGTGCGATCTTAGCAGCGGATTCAGCGAGGACGTCAACTCGAGCGGCGTGCCGGACGAATGTGAGACCTGCGACACCGACGGCGAGTGTAACGACGGTGACGTATGCACTTTTGATCAGTGCCTGGCGGGTCTGTGCTATTCGACCTACAACAGCGCCGCCTGCGACGACGGCATCGCCTGCACACAGAACGACGTGTGCAGCGACGGGGTCTGCGCCGGGACGTTGATTCCCGGTCTGGACTGCGCTCCTGTTTTCTCACTCAAGGCTTCCGCGTTGAATTCGGTTCCGCTGGCGGGTGGCCCCGTGGACGAGGTCACCCTTTCGCCGGGCGACCGTGTGACGGTGGAGGTTTTCGTGGAGCGTTGGCTGCCCCGGCTGGTGCGGGCGTACAACGTCTGGGTGAATCCCTCGGGGTACATCAGCGGGTCCACCGGCCGACTGTTTCCCGCCGACGACCCGGACCCGTCCGCCGCCCGTTTCATCGATCAGACGCGTACGGACTGGCTGTTCTTCGATCGCCCGACGATCACGGTGGTGTGGGCTATCGGCGAGACATTCACGCAATACGGCAGCCTGGTGCTTCTTGAAGAGGACTGCGCTGGTGATACGGGTTCACCGTCGTATCTCGGCACGCTGGTGCTGGAGGCGAGCGCGACGGCATCGGGCACCTTCACGGTCTGTTTGCACGAGAACACTCAGCACGCAACGTTCCTGATTGACTGCCCGAGTGTAACGAACATTCAGGAATCCAGCTTCACGTGCCTCACGGTGAATGTTCCCCTGACGGACTGCAGCATCGGCCCGGACTGCAACGGCAACGGCCAATGGGACATCTGCGACATCTCCACCGGCCTCAGCCCCGACTGCAACCGCAACGACATTCCCGACGAATGCGACCTCGCCGACTCCGCAAGCCTCGACTGCAATCACAACACTATCCCCGACGAATGCGACCTCGCCGACCAAACCAGCACCGACTGCAACAC
>JBHHXS010000197.1:0-6745 GCA_046757145.1 Phycisphaerae bacterium
ACGCAGTATACTACTGCGCTGCACGAGGTCGCACAGATGCCGACCACAGTAAGCTACTTCTGATGCTCTCGTTGTACGTCCGGTCTGGAGCAACGAACTTTGAAAGGATACACCCCGTGAGCAACCCGCCTAGTACCACACCCGACGGGGCGGGGGACGCACCTGCGGGCACTGGACGTGCGCATATCACCCAGGCCGACTTGAAGGGCGACCCCAGCATGGTCTGGCAACAACAGTATCAGTCACGGGAGCACGCACAGTTCTACGCGAAGAAACACGATACCGGTTTGATGCGCCGATTGTCCAACTATTTCGAACGCAGGATGATACGACGGGCCTGCAAAAGAGTTCAGCGCCGCGGTCGCTTCAAAACGGTTCTGGACTGTGCGTCGGGAACGGGGCGATTCCTGCCGACGCTGGCGGGCTTCGGCGCAGACGTTATTGTGTTGGACACTTCATGGGAAATGCTCGAGCAGGGGTGCCGTTACCACAGCCTGTTCAGAATCGCTCCAAGAACCATCGTGGCGTGCGCCGCCGACATTCCGTTGTCCGACCAGTCGGTCGACCTCGTATTGTGCTCGCGCTTCTTTCATCATCTGCCGGACTCGGAATCGCGAGTTCTGATCCTGAGAGAGTTTGCAAGAATCACCCGGCTGGGGATCGTCATCACCTTCTTCGACGCTTGCTCATATCGCGGCTGGCGCCGATCCCGAAAGAAGTGGCGGCCTTCCAAGGCGTACGGCCGATATGTGATTACCAGAGCTCAGTGCAGGCGCGAAGGTGAGCTCGCAGGCTTTACATTGATCGGGATGGACGCTTTGCTTCGGTTCCACACCGAGATCACGGCTGCCGCGTTCGTTAAAGATGGACCAACGCCCGCCGCGCCCACATGCGCGGTAGGATGATGACTGCCGGCCCTGTTGCTCGAGCTGACGCTCGTTCGGCTCGGGAACACCGAAGGGTCAGCCGCACACCAGCCGCACGGGGGCGTGCGCGGGTTGCCTGCACTCGCGCATCAGAAGGATGGCGCGTAGTCGCGGCGCGGTCGTCTAGTTCTTTGCGGAGCGCTGCAGGCCGCTTGCGGCGTGTGGAATCCGCGGTCAAGAGGTTGAGGCGTCTGGGCGTCGGCCTCGGGCCCACGTGTAGTGGTAGGCTCCGTCTTCTATTCCCTCGGCAATCGACGTTAGCCGCAGAGGCTTAAATGTGTCGCACATGACCGCCAGTTCGTCGGTGCGCTCGGTGCCCACGCTTGCTGCGTAGGTGCCTGGATGCGGGCCGTGCGGCACACCCATGGGGTGCAGACTCACCGACTGCGACTCGATGCCCTCCCTACTAGTGAAGTTGCCTGCTACGTAGTATAGGATCTCATCGCAGTCGACGCTCCAATGCCCGTATGGGCACGGCACCGCCTTGTGTTGCCCGCGCATGAAATAGTCGACTTTGCGAGGTACGAAACTGCATATAACGAATCCCGCTCCGGCAAAGGTGATGTGTACCGTAGGCGGCTGGTGGATCGCCCCCGTTCGCGGCTGGTAATCGTGAATGTTGAACGCGACTGGATACACCAGCCCGTCCCACCCGACAACATCCCACGGAAAGTACTCATAATGGTGCACGCTGGCCCGATGGCCGTGTTTGACAATATGCTGAAAGGGCGCCTCTCCGTGCCTGTCCCGATCAAATGTAAGCATCTCCTGGGGGATGCGAAAGTCCCGATGGCAGAAGGGCGCGTCCATTGTGATCTGCCCGGATTCATTGCGAAACTGCTTAGGCAAATCGATATACCCGGCGGACTCGAAGACCAGGAATGTTGCTTCGCTGCCGTCCGGGTGCAGGCGATAGGGCGTTCCTTTGGGTATGATCACGTAATCGTGCTTTCTGAACGGCAGTGGACCGTAGACACTCTCCAGCAGGCCGCCCTTGTCGTAGGCGAACCAGCATTCGTCGCCGTCAGTGTTGCTGAACCGGTGTTTTGCCGCAGGCTCCGCAGTCTTTACGATGCCTATTCGGACGTCGTCGTTGAGTAGGATCGTACGCCGGCCGGAGAGAAAGTCGCCTTCGGGCTTCAGATCCTGCGTTCTTAGATGTCGCCGGTGCAACAGTTGATGATCGACAGGCTCGACCCCGCATAGACCGGGTAACTCTGTGCCCGTTACATTGAACTCGTCCGTGGGCGGCGTGCGGTAGTATAAGACGCTGTAGGTGCTGTCGAACCCTGCGCGGGTCATGCACTGCTCCATGAGCAGCTTGTCGTCCTCGCGGTGCGTGACGTGGTGCTTAGGCGGCACGTTGCCTAGTCGGTGATAGTGGATCATAGTCGCTGCATTCCCGAATCCCGTCGAGAGACCGGGGAGGCGGCGCAAGCGCAGGCTGTCGCTGAGACGCTGCTACAGGTTTCCGCGCTTCGCCTGTTCCTCCTCGATGCTCACGAACAGGGCCTTGAAGTTCCCGATTCCGAATCCTCTGCTCCCATGCCTTTCGATGACCTCGTAGAAGAGCGTCGGGCGATCCTGCACGGGGGCGGTGAAGATCTGCAGCAGGTAACCGTCTTCGTCCTTGTCAAGCAGGATGCCCAGCTCCCTGAGTCGTCTCCAGTCTTCGCCGACGTCCCCGACGCGATCCTGCATGTATTCATAGTACGTGTCGGGTACGCGCAAGAAGTCTATATCACGTCGGCGCAACTCGGTGACGGTGTCGTAAATGTTGGCGGTGTTCATTGCTATGTGTTGGACGCCCGGACCGTAGTAGTAATCGAGGTACTCTTCGATCTGGCTCTTCTTCTTGCTCTCCGCAGGTTCGTTGATCGGGAACTTGCACTTGCCCGTGCCGTTCTCCATCACCTTACTCATCAGCGCGCTGTATTCGGTGCTGATATCCTCATCGGTGAAGTGAACAAGGTTGCTGAAACCCAGCACATCGCTGAACCATTTCGCCCAGTAGTCCATTTCGCCCACGTGGACGTTGGTGACTATGTGATCTATAGCTGCCAATCCCACCGACGGCGCTCCGTGGGCGGCAATCGGTACGAACCCCGGCGCGAACGGCCCACGGTAATCCTGTCGCTCGACGAATCGAAAAACCGTGTCCCCCGCGTACCTTATCTCCGCCGTGGTCAATGTGCCGTGGCCATCTTCCTCTCGCGTAACTGGCTTGATCACCGTTGCGCCGCGAGCTTTGGTTTCCCTTATGGCGGCAGCAGCATCTGCAACTTCCAGCGCGATCGCCTTTACGCCGTCGCCGTGCAGCATGCAGTGGCGGGCGACCTCGTCGTCCGGCCCGTAGGCGGTGGTCAGGACGAACCGAACCTGCCCCTGCTCCATGACGTAACTCGCCCGTTCGCGGGAGCCCGTTTCCAGACTTCTCTTCGCTATGGGTCTGAAACCGAACGTCTTGTCGTAGAAGTGAGCCGCCTGCTTGGCGTTACCTACGTAGAACTCGACGTGGTCATAGCCCTTGATCGGCAGGAAGTCCTCACCCACAGACAGTCTCCTTAGTCCATAGCCGCCCCGCGTCCGCATCAGTCCGCACGGGTTAGACGGGACGTCGGCAGCCTCTGGTAAACCGCGAACCGAGTGATATTATAGTCGGCCGGACGCCTGAACACCACGGTAGGCGAGGAATTGCGCCCCGCAGGCGGGTGAGGCGAGGCATGCCGCACGGGATGCACACGCTTGCGCCTTGCCGTTTGGCCGAGATTCATGAGAGATCGCAATCCCGTTATATCCGACATCGGGCGTGAGTACCTGCGCTTTCAGCTCATCAACGAAGTCGGACCGCTCAGGTTGCGCAGGCTGGTAGCGCATTTCGGTGCTCTCGACGCGGTGCTGGGCGCTTCGATGGACGCGTTGGCAGCCGTCGATGGGATTGGCCAACACATCGCCGGTTCGATCTTGCGGGCGCGAAACGACGACGTCGTGGACCGGGCAATAGAACGAGCGGGATCGTGCGGCCTGTACATCATCTGCGCTGAGGATGCGGAGTATCCGGCGGTGCTGCTCAACACTCCAGATCCTCCAATCTGCCTTTATGTGCGTGGACAACTGGAGCCGGCGGACGCGGTGGCCGTCGCTGTCGTTGGTGCAAGGAGATGTTCCCACTACGGTCGTGAGCAGGCACTGCGCTTCGGCGAGCTACTCGGTCGGGCCGGGTTCACCGTCGTATCAGGTCTCGCTAGGGGGATCGACGGTCACGCGCATCGCGGGGCCCTACAGGGGGGGTGGGCGTACGATCGCCGTCCTGGGAAACGGGCTTGCTTCCGTCTATCCACTGGAGCACACGGCGCTTGCCTCTGAGATTGCCAATGCCGGAGCGATTGTCAGTGAGCTTCCTCCCGACGTCGCACCGGAGGCCAAGAACTTCCCGCGGCGAAACAGGATCATCATCGGTCTGGCTCTGGGCGTCATCGTCGTCGAGGCGGGTTACCGCAGCGGCGCCCTGATTACTGCAAGGCTGGCCTCCGAATACAACCGCGAAGTGTTCGCCATCCCCGGCCGCGTCGACCAACCCGATTACTCCGCCGGCGTGAACGGCCTGATTCGTGACGGACATGCGAAGCTCATCACATGTCTCGAGGATGTCCTGGACGAGCTCGGCGACACGGGCACGATCATGGGACGCCTGGGCAACGACTCGACATGTGATTCAACGGAAAATGAGGATGCACCCCCGGCATCGACGCTCCCGCTAGATGGTGCTGAGCAGGCTGTGTACGAGGCCGTAGCCGGCGGCCTGGACGAAGCCGATCTCATCTGTTCCGCCACTGGATTGGACGTCGCCCGCGTGACCTCCGCCTTGACGTCGCTTGAACTCCGCGGCCTTGTATCAGCACTACCGGGCAAGCGCTTTGTCCAGCGGCGTACGACCCGTAGCCGTTAGCCCGCATGCCCGCACGCGCGGCCTGCCAACGAGCCGCTGGTCCTCGGTGCGCACGAGGCTACATTTCCCCCACGCTGTCAGCGACTTCAAACTCCGCTTCGGTCGCCCGACGTATGCCGTCGATAGTCACGGCAGGCGCTTTCTCACGCAGAATCATGCGCGCGTCCTCAAAATCGAACACGGCCATGTCCGTTATTACCCGATGAACACACGCGCGGCCGGTGACCGGCAGTGTGCACCGTTCCACTAGTTTCGGATCACCGGTCTTCTTTGTGTGGGTCATGGTGATAACAACCCTCTTGGCCGAAGCGACGAGATCCATACCGCCGCCCATGCCCTTGACCATCTTCCCCGGGATCATCCAGTTGGCCAGGTCTCCCTCCTGCGAGACTTCGAAGGCCCCCATGATCGTAAGATCGATGTGGCCGCCGCGGATGATTTCGAAGGATTCGCAGCTTGAAAAGTAGCAGGCCCCCGCAAGCTCGGTGATAGTCTGTTTGCCGGCGTTGATCAGATCGGGGTCCTCCTGGCCTGCATATGGAAACGGTCCAATCCCCAACATCCCGTTCTCCGACTGGAGAACGATATCGACGCCGGCGGGGATATGATTGGCCACCAGCGTGGGCATCCCGATTCCAAGGTTGACATAGAACCCGTCGCGCAGCTCTTTTGCCGCTCTCAGGACGATTCGATCTCGCGGCGACAGCCCTATCACGCCGGCAGCTCCCCGCCGTCGACACGTGTGCCCCGGACCACGATGCAGCGGGCCGGCGTTGCAGTCCGTAGCTGGAGCCTCATCCGTCTCTCACCGTCCGCTGTTCGATGCGTTTCTCATAATTGGTCCCCTGGAATATGTACTGTACGTAGACCCCGGGTGTATGGATGTGATCAGGGTCGAGGTCGCCCAAGGGTACGAGCTGCTCAACCTCGGCAATGGTGACCGCACCTGCCTGGGCCATCATCGGATTAAAGTTGCGCGCTGTCTTGCGGTAGACCAGGTTGCCTGCATGATCTCCGATATGGGCCTTGACGAGTGAAACGTCAGCCCTGAGCCAGCGCTCCATGACGTAGAGCCTGCCCTCGAATTCGCGCGTTTCGTTGCCTTCGGTAACGATTGTGCCGTAGCCCGTCGGCGTATAGAAAGCCGGGATGCCGGCGCCGCCGGCACGGCATCTTTCAGCCAACGTGCCCTGGGGTATGAGCTGGACCTCAAGTTCGCCCGAAAGGCACTGACGCTCGAACTCGGCATTCTCCCCTACGTAGGATGCGATCATTGTCTTGATTTGTCTGGTCCGGAGCAGAAGCCCTAATCCAAAATCATCAACGCCGCAGTTGTTGGAGATGACCGTGAGGTCGCCGATGCCCATGTCCCGGATCGCAGCGATGCACTTCTCGGGGATCCCGCATAGGCCGAACCCCCCCGCCATCACCGTCATGCCGTTGCGCAGCTCCGCTTTCTCCAGCGCCTCCTGTGCCGAACCTACTACCTTGTTCATGGACCGCGTCCAGCCACCTGCCAAGTTGTTGTGGATACCGAGGTTGCGTTCTTCAGTTGTTTGTCGAACTCCCGGCCGCGAGATGGGTATTCTACACGTCTCCGGCCGACCGTAAAGGCGTGATACCGGGGGATTAGCGTGCCCTGCGGGGAAATCGCAGCCTGATCTACGGCTCCGCAGCGGTGTTCCGGCGGTTTGGTCCGCCGTGCGAAGCGGCCACCTCGTCTGGCGGCCAATCCCAAAGTGCAACTCGACTAGAGGAGGGGTCGCGAACCGACGACAAACTGCCGTGACCTCAGGGCCTACAATGGTTGGTGTAACTGGGCAGAGGCGGACTTGAACCGCCGACACACGGATTTTCAGTCCGTTGCTCT
>JBHHXS010000198.1:0-6738 GCA_046757145.1 Phycisphaerae bacterium
GGCCGTTTAAGTCGTTGGCTGACCTGGCTCAGCGCTCGGGCGCCACTCGGGCCACCCTCGCCAAGTTGGCTGCCGCAGACGCCATGAGATCAATCGGGTCGCGGTCCACCACCTATGCGAGGTCCAGGAATCGCACATCTTGCACGAGTTCGCGCGCTCACACTGGCAGACGTGAGGCCGTCTGGCAGGTGCTGGCGATGGCCAACGAACCGCCGATGTTGTCCGGTTCCGAGCCTGTGGAGCCTGATCCTAACCTGCCGCAGATGTCGCTAAAGGAAACGGTATATGCAGATTATGAAAGGACGGGGCTTTCGCTTGCTGCCCATCCCATGGCCCTCATACGCCGCGAGCTGAAACCGTCGAAGCTCCAACCTTGCCGAGCGCTGAGGCACGCGAGACAGGGCCAGTGGTTGAAGATCGGAGGTCTGGTGTTGATAAGACAGCGACCTTCGACGGCAAAAGGAATAGTTTTTTGTACATTGGAGGACGAGACCGGCACAGCCAATCTTATCATCCGTGAGACGGTCTATAAGAAATACCGCCCAGTTGCACGTGGAGCCGTGGCATTGGTCGCCAGTGGGTGGGTGGAACGACAAGGCGACGTAGTCCACCTCCGGGTGACGCACCTGCAGGATATGTCCAAAACCATCGACGATCTCAGAAGCGTGTCCCGAGATTTCCATTGATGGTTTTTCAAGCCCGTCGCAAAGCGGGCATCCGGTACACGCTGATTGCTATTATCCGTCTGCTGGGCGCTGTACGTCGCGTAGGGGGATTTCGATGTCCATAGCGCCGGTGGAGACCACAACTCTTTGCTTGTTCAACTGCACGCGGACGACCTTTGCGGTGCGGTTCAGCGGGCGCACAAAGACGTCATCGCCCGGCTGCACGGTGTCAATCCATTCCGCCCAGCGCTCGAACCTGGCACGCAGGCGCTCGAGTTCCGCGCGGTCCTGTTCGTATTTGCGTCGTTCTTGTTGGGCTTTGAGTTGGGCATCACGTGCCGCCCGCCTCGCGCGTTCCGCTTCGCGGCGCGACCCGAGGGTTCCTGCAATAGCATCATTCAGCGCCCTGGCATTGTCATTCAGACATTCTTTTGCGAACTTGACCATTCGGGCGGGCATTCCGAGGCGTTTCGCGATGATCAAGGCGTTGCTGTTCCCCGGCTCGCCCAGTCGCAGGTTAAAGGTGGGTCTAAGCGACTGAGGATCGAATTCGACCGCTGCGTTGTCGACGCGCTTCTCGGTGTAGGCCAACGCTTTGAGAGCTGAAAGATGCGTGGTGACCACGGCCTTGGCCCTGACGCGCAGAAGCTCGGCCACGATGGTCCGCCCGATTGCGGCGCCTTCGTCGGGGTCCGTCCCCGCGCCGAGTTCATCTATCAGCACAAGCGACCCCGGCTCGCTGCGCTTTAGGATGTCCAGCAGAGTCGACAGATGTGAGCTGAATGTGCTCAACGATTGTTGAAGGCTCTGCTCGTCGCCGATGTCGAAGAAGATGTCGCCGTACACGGGCATGGTCGATCCCTCACCCACGGGAATCGGGATCCCGCACTGGGTCATCAGCGCGAGCAATCCGATTGTCTTCAGCGCGACCGTTTTTCCTCCCGTGTTCGGCCCCGTGATGACCAGGATATCGAAGTCGTCTCCCAGCCTGACATCGATGGGCACGACTTCGCGTTTCCGATCGCGCTCGTCAGCCTCTTGGGCAAACAGTTCGATGAGTATCGGATGTCTCGCCCGGTGGAGACGAAGCACTCCGTTCGCGTTGACCTCCGGGCAGGCGCATGACCGCTTCTTGGCATAGCGAAGCTTTGCAGTGATCAGGTCCACGATGCCGATAGCGCGCAGGGTGGAGAGGATGGGCCCGGTGTGATCGCGCACCAGCCTGCTGAGCTCGGAAATGATCCTGGTGATCTCCTTGTTCTCCTCCTCTCGCAGTTGAATAATCGAGTTGTTCAGTTCAACGGATTCGGCGGGTTCGACAAACAACGTCGCGCCCGAGTCGGAGCTGCGATGGATTATGCCGGGGATGCGCCCGCGGTACTCGGCCTTCAACGGCAGTACCATTCGATCTTCGTGAAAGGTTGCGGCGGAGTACTGCAGCATTCTCGTGAAACTCGCCTGTCTGGTGATCCGGTCAAAGACGCGGCGGATGCGTTCCCGGCCGTCTTGTATCGCACGGCGAATGGCGGCAAGCTTGGCACTGGCGTGATCGCGCACCTCGCCCCGCGGATCAATCGACTCATAGATCTTGCCACCGAGCCAACTAAGGTCGACGATTCGCCTGCCGAGCGCCTCGAGCTGTGGGGCTCTACCCTCAAGCCGGGAGAACCACGCCGACAAATGCGCCGTTGCACACAGTGTCTCGGCAATCGCCGCCAGAGCTTCAGGCTCCAGAGGCGATGGGAACGCCGACGCCCGGATGTGCTCGCGGATGTCGTGCACGCCCCCCAGCGGAGGCAACGCAACCTCCGGCTCCAAGGCTATCAGCTCACGTACCTGCACGAGCCATTCCCGCACAACTTGAACCTTGTTGGCGGGAGTCAGGGACCGGGCCAGCCTCTTACCTACAGACGTACCACAGTATGAGGCGAGCATCTCCCGAACTTCATCGAACTCCAGCTTCCTACAGGTTGCGTCATTCATGGCTGAGGTGTCTATAATACAACAAATGGCAGAGACAGACCCCATCCCCGTGCACCCGATTGTAGCGGCCTCCCGGGTCGGCGTTACGGCCAGGAGCGCCCGCGGCATTGGTCCGACCGTCAGGAACGGGCTACGCCGCCGCGCAGCGGTGTGTGCGGTGCTGGCAGCTCTTCTTGTCTCGCCGGACGACCTCATCCCTACGTCGCCCCGCATGCCGGAGTCACTGTGCGAGACCCGGCGCCATGGAAACGAGTCCCAGGCGCCGGCGTGGTGCACATGCGTCGGTCGCTCGCTTTCCCGACTCGGCACACCGGCGCGCAGTCGCGCGCAGTCGTTTAGCAGGCGGCGCGTGCTGGCCAAACCACCGCAGCGCGCTGCGGATGCGAGGCTGGAGGAGCGCTATCAACTGGCCGACCTGAAAGCGCTACAGGATGCCTTTGTTGCGCTGGCGGAGGAAGTACAGCCTAGCGTCGTCGCCGTGCGTACGTATCTCGTCAGGGGGCGTAAGCGGGAGGACGCGCGGGGGGGCAGCCCTCCCCGCGAGAAACCCTCGATCGCCGGGAGCACCCGGGTCGCGATTCCCATCAGTCAGGGGAGCGGTTTCATTCTGGATGTCGAGGGACATATAGTAACTAATCGCCACGTGCTCGAAGATGCCAACGCCTTTGCGGTTATTCTCCATACAGGCCAACGATTCGAGGCGAGCGTGCGCCAGACCGATCCGAGAACCGACCTTGCGGTGCTTAAGATCGACGCGGAGAAGCTGACCCCCGCCCGTTTGGGCGATCTCGCGGATGTCAGGCTCAACCAGTGGACTTTCGCTTGCGGCAACCCGTTCGGGCTGGCAAATGCCGACGGACATACGTCTATCACCTACGGCGTGGTGAGCGCGCTCGGGCGACAGATGACCGACAGACTCGCCGAGGATCGACAGGCACAGTACTTCGGCAATCTCATCGAGACCTCCTCGAGCATCAGCCCAGGCTGCAGCGGTGGGCCATTGTTCAACATCGACGGGGACGTCATAGGCGTGGTCACCGCTCTGGCGACGGGTCCCGCTGTCGGTGAAGGGCACGGCTATGCCATCCCTATCGACAAGGACACGCGAAAGGTGCTTGACACGCTCAAGAAGGGCCGGGTTTTCACATACGGATATATGGGAGTGCTCGTTGAGGACGCTGAAGCGCCGCGCTTCCCGTTTCACTCGGTGAAGGTCGCATCCACAGGCGCTCCCCGGGGTGCCCGCCTCACGGGAGTTGACCCGCCGGATGGACCCGCAGCCAGGGCCGGTCTAAGAAAAGACGACATCGTCCTGTTCGTCGATGGCGTGCCGGTGGAGAGTGGAGACCACCTGGTTCGGCTTGTTCAGTTCTCCCCCGTAGGTGCACAAGTCGAAGTCACGTACCTGAGGAACAATGTAAAGCGCACGACACGCATAACGTTGGCGGATCGGGATAAGATGCTCGGCCTTAACAAACGAAAACCGCACCGTCCCATGGACGGTACCCCGCGCAACGCCGAGTAAACCACCACCAGCACGCGGCGAGCAGATCCCGTTTCTTGGAGTACCGGCACCGGCTAAGTGTTGGGATGCCAGAACGGTATGCATGCGCGGGCGCGGTCTTTTGCCCGCTAGATTTCCCTGCAGCCGGTTATGAGCGCTCCGGCAGCGGATCCGGCAAACAGTGTCGTTTTGTGCCCGGTCTCGTCGCTAAAGGTACGCTGGACGTCCCGGAGTGCTTCTCGGGCACGATCACTGCTACGCATCAAAACCGCCACTCCACCTCCGCAGCCGCGCCCGGAAATCTTCGCGCCGTAAAGATCAGCACTGACGCCACGCCGGCGGATCAGGTTGACAAGCAGATCCGTTCTGACGTCACCCAACCCACAGCGTTGCCCGTAGCTCCAGTGAGATGCATACATCAGCTCGCCCGCTTCGGCGAAGACGGCGTGATCCCCGGTACGGATGCCTCTGGACAGGCATTCGGCGAACTGGCACGCGCGGGCGTTCTCATAAATATGGTGCTCCGTCCTCGAGCGTATCTTGTATACAAAGCCGGGCTCAATGCGCGTCAGCGGATCGCCCGTTTCCCCGAACCTGTCGAGAAACTCTCTGCCGTTCATCCTCGTAGGAAGACGATCCCGAAAGCGCTCGACATAATCGCTGACGGAGATTCGCGACAGATGGCCGTCCCACCAGCGGCGATTGCCGCCATCATGACGAACGATGCGATCCACCAGGCATCGCCCCATGAACGCAGCCACCCGCACGCGTCTGAACCTCAGCTTGGCGTCGGGTCTGGCGTTACCACAGCTTATGCCGACGAGTGCGAGGTCGTCAGGCAGACGGATCCGTCCCGCGATGTTGTCGGCCTCATCCCGCAGCTGCATCAGCGTTTCAGGTTCACCGACAAGGGCACAGGCCGCATCGGCAACCCCCACCGGCCATTGCAACCAGTCGTTCTCGACGCGCCGGCAGATGTCCAACGCAGTCGCAGGCTCGAGCTCGGCGCCTAAGGCTCGCGCGGTTGCAGCCAGCGTCGCCCCCGCGACTGCGGAGCACGGTGCACCGCCGTCTGTGCCCGGGTGCACCGCTCCGACGGCTATGGTCAGCCCACCGGCGACGTCGGAGACGATCCCCGCCCGGATTGCCTCAACAAATGCCCCAAGAGCGCTTCTTGCCGTATCGTCGAATTCGCTGAGGCGCTCGAGACCCTGCTGCGGCGCCACTGCAAGCCCATCGTCGCCATATATCTGTGACACCGGTATGACCGCGGCGGATTGGTCCCGCGACGTAGGGTCACCCTGCGCGTCGACGGCGATGCTGCCGTCACGGCGCCGCTGTACGCGCACGCAGACCTGATGGTTAACGGGCATCGCCAATACAAGCGAGCCCGTGCATTCCGCGAGTCCGCCGATGACGTCGAGCCGTCCGGGAGCGCATGCGAGAAACCGCGCTGCGTCGGGGCGCAGTCGGCCCAAGACGTCGGCTACGAGTTCAGAGAAGGGGCCCGCCTCGAGACCCAGCTCCGCGGTCCGGGGTAAAGCCCCCTTGTCTGCTTCGCGTTGCCCACCGCTCCTCACTTCCACCTGCATAATGCGATATCCGCGCCCGCTGGGCTAGCATACCTCATCGAGGACGGATTCAGCCACATAGATCGGCGTATCCGTACCGGCACCGATGGCTATGGCGTCCGACGGTCTCGAGTCCACCTCGATCAGCTCTCCATTGTATCTCAAGACCAACCTGGCATAAAAGGTCGAGTCGCGCAGTTCGTTGATCACTATCTGCTCGAGCTGGCAGTTCACCGCGTCTATAATACGCCCGATCAGATCGTGAGTCATCGGGCGCGGCACCTCGATTCCCTTGGTTCGGCGGTCGATCGAGTAGGCCTCGTGGATACCGATGAGGATGGGAAACGCCCGATCGCCGTTCACCTCACGGAGCACGATCATGGACATCTTCTCCTCATCGCTGTCGACGATGACGATGCGTGCAAGGGCCATCCTGACGAGCATATAGGTACTTCCCACCGAAGCCGGTGACTACCCTACCGGTGTCGACAGCGCAGTCAAGTGCGCGACGGTCACGGTGCACACCGCAGACCGACCAACATGCACGATAAGCCGTATACAACACCCGTCCAAACGACCGTGCGCGACTACGCGCCGTCTTTCCGGGGCGGGAGCGCAAGCGACCGCTTCAGCAACCCCCGCGCTTGTGTTTGTGTTTGGGGCTCGGATCCACAGCACCGGACCGCGCACGGGGGCTCAACAGGATGACTCATCCAAGGCTTTCTTCAGTTCGTCTAGCTGGGCAGACTGCATCGAAGCGCTCGCGTCGGCCCGTGGAAAAGTGCTCTCCTTGACCTCTGTGGCGTAAGACCGGAAAGCGTCCACGAGCTGATCGTGCAGGTGGGCATATTGCTTGACCGATCGCGGAGGATGGCCGGCGCCGTAACCCAGCATGTCGTGCAGCACCACGACCTGCCCGTCGCAATAAGGGCCTGAAACGCAACCGATCACCGGGAGTGGCGTGGCATCCGTGATGATCCGGGCCACCTCCATCGGTACTGCCTCAAGAAGTAGT
>JBHHXS010000199.1:0-6721 GCA_046757145.1 Phycisphaerae bacterium
TCCTTCCTTTCGTTGTTGTGAGTTCGTTATTCACATCCTTCTTGTGAACACTCAATCGGCGGAACCGCTTCGTGCTTCTCTGCATTGACTATACCGTGAAGTGTCATGTCTTCGCCTTCCATCTTCCGCGCGGCCACCGCGGCTGACTGCGGTCGTCGTAGTTCGGCCGTGGCTTGTCGTTCCGAAGAACCGTGCTGAGAACCCGCACCCACAGCCGACGCACGGCACCGAATGTCTTGAGGTGCCAGGCATGCTCCCGGGTGGCTTGCTCGAGCCGCTCCAGTGCAAGCATCATGTCGTAGGAGTCGGCACTCAATCGTGCCAGCGCAATGCCTGCTTCGGTCTGCCGTCGCTCGCGTTGTTGGATCAGTCGTATCGTCTTACTCATCCCTCCCCCTTTCCTTCCGGCAACGGCCCATTGTATTCCCACAGGCCGAGCCTGCCTCTGGCTGGGATCGGCGTGGCGAATTGCACAGGGTCGGTCTTGTACCACGCGAATCGGCCAGGTGAGAAGTCTCCGAGCATTCGCTCCAGACCAGAGACCCAGCATTCGGTGCTATTTATGAGATGTTCGGTGGGCACACAGTCGATCAGATGGACCTTGCCGATGATCGACCCAAATGGCAGCTCATCCCAAGCAGGTAGGCTCCAGTCCCTCGGGCGACAGGCAAGTTGGTACCAGAGTGTGAATCCAGCGCGATCCTTCCGCTTGCTCGCGTGCACGAGCAACAACCCGCGATAGCGCGTCTGCCAAGATCGCGTTGCAAACCGCTTGATGTCCAGTAACCACAGCGTGGCCCAGGGCTGGAGTAGTGAAATCACCTTCATGTCTTCGTCTTCCATCTTCCTTTTCTCCACCGCGGCTGACATAACCTTACTTTTCAATATTCGTTTGTGTTTTACCCCGACCACGACCTCGACCTCGACCTCGACCACGACCCCGACTCCGACCTCGACCTCGACCACGACTCCGACCTCGACCACGACCTCGACCTCGACCACGACCTCGACCTCGACCCCGACCTCGACCTCGACCCCGACCTCGACCTCGACCACGACCACGACACGTCAAACCCGCTCCTACAAATTGGAGCATTCATTTTTGGGAGCGCGGCTGGTGTTGCACTGACACCGCATCAATAATCGAACCGCGTCCGACTATGACGTTGCCGTCGGGAAACGGTTCGACCTCGCTAAAGTCTCCCGACTTCAACCCATCTGCGAAGCGACCGCTATCAGCGATCCACGCGGCATTCTCTAGGACGAGTTCTTGTGCATGCACCGCGACGAGTTTGCCAGTCAGATGCATAGTGACGGTGCGTATGAAATAACACAAGCCGACTTCCCAGGGATGACTCGTGTTACATGATTGGGGCGTGTGTGCGCTATGCAGCAACCCAGCGATCTGTCGCGCTTGACCTATAGTTAATTCGTCAATGTTCATTCTGATTGTATCCTTCCTTTCGTTGTTGTGAGTTCGTTATTCACATCCTTCTTGTGAACACTCAACCTAGCTGTATCCGTTTTCGCTCCTCACCACTGGCGGCGCTCCACACTCGCGGCATACTGGCAGCTGGTCGGCCTCGTTGGTTGCATCCTTGAGGTGCGGGAAGAGTTCGCGAACCTTGCGCGAGACGGTATTTATCGTGTCCCGCATGGCCTCGTAGTAATCCGCTACCCTTGGGTCGGTCTCGTCGTAATACTCCTTCAGCCACCGCTCAAGCTGGCGTTCGGGTAGGATGGGGCGAACGACACGGCACTTGCCAAGTGTACACCCTACGGCGCGTCGCACGGTACCTTCATCCGTGACAAACCACTCCCCGGCATTCACCTTTCGATACTCGCCAAACTCCCAGCCGGGACTTAATATCAGTTTTGGTGTGTTAGTCATTAATTTCCTCTCGCATTGCATCCAGGTTTATGTGCGTGATGCGGTGATGCCTGAGAACGCGGCACAGCATGTCAATCGTCCTTTGCTGCCCCTGTATGATGGCCTCGGCCACCTGGAGCCGTCTCTGGTCACGAGGGCCAGCAGCCTCCCCTGAGCCTCCACGAGGTGGCGGTGGCAGTGGCTTTTCACTGCCCTCTGGCGTGTACGTGCCTGCGGTGTGGTCGTTGTTCATCCGTCCTCCTTTTTTCATCGCCTCGCCTCCCTGATGCGCAGGTCCTCGGGCCATTCGGCCGGGCCGCCGCCTTTGGGGTGTTTAAGCATCACGCGTTCTGTTTCGTCGGCTACGTTACACAGTACATGCGCCCCGAGCTGCTTAACGAACGCAGGCACGCCGGCAGCCTGGCATTGGTGAAGCCCGTCCCGTATCCACTCGACGTTACACGGCCTAGCGTCCGGCCCGCTCTCGCCGCCAAAGATGATGTGATTGATGCGTGGAACCTCGTCCGTGTAAGCATCCATGCTGTACGTATCCAGGACGCACGCTTCGCCGGTCATCGGCTTAACCTCAACTCGCTCGCCATCCGTGAACGTGTGAATGATTGGCCGGGCGAAGTCTATCCTCTCCAGCATTGGCTCCACTGAGACGAACCGTCGCTTGACCTGAATGCCCAGAAGGATCGGCACTCGCTTATCCCACATGGCTTGATTCTCGGCAGTGACGCCGAGGATGAGGTTGCGGATCGGCGGAACGCCACAGCCACGCCTATACCATCGCCCAAGCTCCGCTTCCGCTGCCTCTGGGCGCTTGGTCAACAACAGCCAGTCCAAACTATCCGTCTCCACGATGAGGTCAAACAAATCGTCCTTCCACGCCTCTGATACCTCCTCATCAAACGGATCGCACAAGGACGGGAAAACGCGAATCCGACGCTCTTCCTTTTCTGCCTTGCGATTCCACGCAAGCGGCTGTTGCCAATAGCTCGTGCTGGTCCGGCGTCGCGGCTTGCCCTTGCCCCACTCGATGCCCATTGCTCGCGTTGGAGTACTCACAGCGGCGTAACAGTTGGCACACCCGGTCGAGACTGGCGTGCATCCGATCCACGGGCTCCAGCTATGATCGCACCATTCAATCGCGGTATTTTTCATGTCACCTATCCGTCTCCCCTCTTCCGCATCGCCTTTGCCAAGCACAATATCGTTTTCACTCTATGCCTACCGCGCCACATCAATGGGGCTTTCTTCCGTTCGGTTAGTCGGCGATTCTCCCATTCGAGCCAACCCGCCCACTTTGGCAGATCGCCCCGAACGATACCGGGGACTGTCACGTACCAAAACCGATTGGGGCGCGGTCCTCGCTTCTCGCCATTGTAAACCCTGTACCTGTACTTATGGCGGTCTCGCACGAAGTCAGCACGGCTCACCTTGATCTCGAATTCGTAAACCTGCCCGGATGCAGTAACGGCTACGTAGTCCGCGTCACAATAGAGATTCAGGAATGACATTTTATTTGCGACGCCAATAGGATGTCTTGCGGTGTGAACACGCAATGCCTTCACTAAGTCTCCGGAGGTAGTGGCGCTGCTGTTCATGTCTCACTTCTTCTTATCCGCTCATTCTTGCACCAGCGCAGAAAGACCAAGATCGACACGCTGGCCAGTCAATGCGTCAGCGTTCATCATCTCTATCTTTGCTCAGCACGAACGGAGCAAGCACCAGGCACACCAGAACTCCAGTAGCTAGCAGCACAACCACATAGGCGAGCAACTCTCGGATGGGCTCGGGGAGGGTCATAGGTCAACTCCCGCACATCCCTTCGCATTCAAGGGCGAACTCAGACTGCTTGCTATGACCGTCCTCTGCTATCAGCCACTTTAGATGCGCGTACACCGCTTTCGGCTCGCCTTGGGTATCTGCAAATATGGCGTAGTCGAAGGCCGGGATTGCACCGTTGTGCGCCATGAATGCAAGCGTCGTGCTTTGGACGCCGGCTCCAAGGTTGAGTATACGCAGGTTCATAGAAGTATCCCAATCACGACCCGAGCCACGCACAGCGCGGCGACAGCAGTGTAGACAACGGCCCAAATGAAGATGTGGCGAGCTTTAGTCATGAGTCCTGCTCTGCTAGTGTGCTCATGTCAATCCAACCGGCCTCTACGAGCCAGTAACAGCTAGTACACAGGTTCCCGCCCGGATCCTCCGTCGCGTCCTCATCGAACGGAAGCCAGCACATTGGGCACTCATAGAGGCCACCGGAAGATAAGTCAGTTACTCTTCCGGTGGTTGCCGGTGTCTGCTGGAGCAACATCCGGCGGCATTCTCGGGAGCACGTGGACGCTACTGACACTTCGTCCGCGCTCGTCCCGGCACTGGTTTCTCGCGTGGGCACTCTGGTTGCGGCCAGCCCCGCATCGGCACGGTCACCCACGTCAACCCGTGCCTGCACTCCCTTTCCAGTTACTTCCAGTGCGTTCTTGTGGCGGGAATACCTCATCATCACTTTCTCTAATCAACTCTTACAAAGACCTTCCGTCGCAAAAACGGCAGTCACCGCACTGGTACGACTCGATAGACGAACCGGCCAACGAGTAGATCTTGTTGGACCAACGGGAGTACTTGACCTGATCAGTCTTCATCCAGTATTAGGCCAGCCCCGATAAGGGTCCGGATCACAACCTGGTTGACCGACCTCCGCTCCGCACGCGCCTTCTTTTTCAGCCGTTCCTTGTTCTTCTTGCTCACAAGGAACCCAACGTGAATTAGTTCTTTCGCCTTCACGCCGCGACAATACGACCGCGACGCCAGTGACGCAAGTAATTCTTTGGAGTTTTTTTCAGTCGGAGGGACGAGATTAGCGTTTGAACCGACCGGAATCCCGTACCAAAGCGTCTCGTCGAAGAGCAAACAAGTCCAGAATCTTCCGATAATCCTTGGATCTCTCGGCTTTCGCTTTGTCGTAAACCTCTCGTTCAAGAGCACTTAAGGTTTTTTTGAACCTGATTTCGTTGCCTCGTGTACCGACGAATGTAGCGTCTTTGCGACGACGGAAATAGGCTTTGATGTCACTCGCTGTTTTCGCTTCATCGTTGATCAGTGTGTCAATTGTCTTGAGCGATTCGACATCATCTTCGTACCACAATGTCGCTTTGAGATCGTGATATGGATCTTTGCCGGGATCATAGATAAACTCGCCTGGACCCCGTTCTTCCCCTTGATCTTCCATCCATTTGTCGGCCAGTTTCCAGATCCGACCAACGGCGGAATACCGGCGCGTGTTCAGGCCGAATGCGTTCAGCACGCTCTCACCGAGCGTCTGTGCTTTCCCTTCGAACAACCCGCGCAACGAGATTGGTATCGGCGTCTTGATGTAGTTCAACACATGATCACCGAAATCCAACGAGCGCCCGAAGTAGTCGCGACCACTCAACACCTCGACCAACGGCCGGATCAACGCTGGATTCACACGATGCGAAGTGAACTTCAACGGCGCCGTCAGCGCGTGCATAATATCGCCTTGCACTGTCCGGAGGCTGTATGATCTGTTGTTGTACACCACCGCGAACGCGTTCTCAAGTTCCCAATGGAAGTCGCCGTCAATCACGTAGTTCACGATCCGTGCTGTCGTGTATAGTGTCGCCGCGCCCAACGCCAACGCGTGTAATTGTTCCCCGCCGTGTCTCGTGAGTGCTTGACCGAGGAACTGAGTGCGTGCTAGCAAGAAGTCCGGCGCCAAGAAGAACAGACGCACCGAATCCTGAAACGTCTTCGAACGCCCCATCATCTCCCAGTTGATACCACCAAACGCTGCGTTTGCCTGTTTCGCAGTCTTATGGTACAACTGATCCTCAGTCATCTTGCCCGATCTCAGTTCCTTCGCATCGCGCACTTTATTCCGTTCAAGAGCAGCAAGTGCCATCGTCATTTTGACTCGCGGGATGAACTCTTTGAACAGGAAGTTGTGCCACTCAGCAAGTGCGGGACCGATACCGGGTATATGCCGCGTCAGACTTGCACTTGCCAAGCCTTCACTGAACAGACCGTGCGCACTGTGATCCGTTACGACGATGCCGCCGCGAACAAGTTTGGCTTGCGTCAGATTGTCCAAGTCGATCTCGACCAGCCGCCCGCGTTTAACGCCGTGTTTTGGTTTAGCTATGAAACCAACTTTGTGCTCCAACGCGTGAATCGCGATCTGAACAAAATGGAATCCGGACAGATCAAGCATCGTCTGTTTGACTGTGCTCGAGACATTCAGCAAAGCACGTCCAGCAGGCATTTTGCGAATGGCAGACGGATCAAGCAACGCCTTCACAGACCTGATCATCTCAGGGTGCACAATAACATCCCCTTGCACAAACACGGGCTTGCCGGCTGCGTCTTCACTTGCCCAGGTGTAACGCCGGAACGCCGGGTGATCGTAGACCATGTAATCGGATCGCTTGTTCTTACCGTCCTCCGTGCCGCGCGGTTTCCAATGCGGCTTGATCAGGGTCGCTTCCTTTTCGCCTGTCGCCTTGTCAATGATACTCTCGCCACGACCAGCAACGTCTATTGCTGGCCGGCCGTCTTTCATCTTCATACCCATGACGGCTTTGACGAATGCACGATCTGCAATCGCCTTGTTCAGAGCGACATCGTATGCGACGATCCGTTGTGCAACATCTTTGATCGGTAGCAGTCCAGCAGCTTCAGCTTCAGCGTCGTATTCGTACACTCGCTTCTTCGCAAACCCAGGCTTCGCAACGCTTAACGTGGCCGATTCAGTCAACACAGCTTGCTTCCACGGACTATCTTTCGTATACATCCGATGGATGTAGTTCTCGATTCCTTGAG
>JBHHXS010000200.1:0-6674 GCA_046757145.1 Phycisphaerae bacterium
GGTGAGGGACTGGTTCCACTCCTCAGAGCGTTCGGCGAGATCATGTCCGAGGCGCCCGGCTGGCGCATCGTTATTGCAGGCGAGGACAAAGGCAAATGGCGGAGGATGTTGGAAGCGGCAATTAGGCGTAAAGGGGCCAGCGACAAGGTGTCTATGGCGGATGCTCCGGACCCCGCGGCCCAGCGGTCGTGGCTACAGCGTGCGGATCTGCTGGCCTCACCCGCTCTTCACATTCGCTGCCCGGTGTCGATCATGCAGGCGATGGCGGCTGGGGTGAATGTAATCGCCTCGGAGTGGGTAGCGCCCGCAGGTCTGGACGGTACCATCACAACGTGTGGCGTTGGGCGCAAGCAGCTCGGAATGGCGCTGCGCTCCGCAATCGCGCTTCCCGACGAGGAGCGAGCCGCTGCAGCAGCTAGAGCTCGGAAGCTGGCGCAATCGCTGTTCGATTGGTCCGTCCTTGTTGGCAAGTATGTGCAGCTCTACAGAAGCCTCGGCTCGAAACCGCCAATGAACCCAACGGCGACGACTGGTGACACCCTCGGCGCGGGCAAGCGCGGCGCGACGTTGCATACGAACGAATCCGTGCGCATCCTTGCGCTGCTGCGGCCATTCTGGAAGCTGTTGCTGGTCGGGCTGTTGGCCACGGTGGCGTTCGCAACTCTGCACACGGTGAGTATTTCGGCCGCGTTTCCGGTGTTCAAGATTCTGCTCGACGAGGAGGGCCTCACGGGCTGGATGAACCGGACGATCGCGGGCCGGCGACTCGGGCTGGAGTTCGCTCCGCTCCACGATGTCGGCGTCGGCGTGCTGAAGGTCACCAGGCCCGTGTGTACGCCCGAGTTATGCCCCGGTGTGCCGGAGGAATGTTGGGTTGAGTGCATTCAAGATGAACACAACAGACCCGTCGTGGAATTGCTTGGGAATCTGGTTACTGGCAAGGCAGGCACCGACCTCCCCGTGAAGGTGACCCTCGCATGCCCGGACCAGCCTAAACAGACGCGGACGGTCAGCATACACCTCGCCGAGCCCGAGTGGGAAGTACGCTTGCTTGCCTCAGCCAGCGCACTGATACCGGCGAATGCGGACGCCGACAAGCTTGGCACGTTGAAGTACCTGCTTTTCGGGCTGTTGCTCACGGTAGTGGCGGCCAACGTCTTCCGGTACGCCGGCGAGGTGTTGATCTCGAAGGCGATACTGCGGGGAATGATGGATCTTCGCGCCCAGCTTTATGAACATGCGCTGCGCCTGCCGATGTCTTTCTTCTCGGGCAGACCGACGGCGGATGTGGTAACACACTTCGTGCAGGACGTTCAGGAGGTTCAGCGAGGCTTGCTGACGCTGTTCGGCAAGTCCATACGCGAGCCCCTGCGCGCCGTGTTCATCTTCGGGTTGGCGTTCGCCCTGGACTGGCGCATCACGCTGACCATGGTCGTCGTCGCCCCAGTCGCCGTCGCCGTCTTCCTGGCAGTGGGGCGGAGCGTCAAAAAGGCGAATAGGAGGCTGCTCGAAGCATATGGAGCGATGATCGGGGCCCTGACCGCCAGCTTGCACAGCCTGCGCGTGGTGAAGGCGTATACCGCGGAAGACCACGAGCGCGACCGACTCTGGCGCGTCGACCTCGCCATGTTAGACCACCAGCTCAGGCTGGCCCGGCTTCGTGCGTTTGTCAGTCCCATGCTGGAGACGCTCGCAATCATCGCCGGCAGCGTCGTGACCGTATGGCTCGCGAGCCGAGTACTCGAGCACGAGCTCTCGATGTCGAAGTTCGCGGCGCTGGGCGTTACCCTCTCGGTGTTGTTCGATCCGCTTCGCAAGCTGACCGACGTATATGTGCGCATTCAGCGGGCTACGGCAGGGGCGGAGCGAATCTGCCACCTGCTCGATCAACCCATTGAAGAAGACGACCCCGTCAACTGCATCGAACTGCAACCGCTGAAGGAATCCATTGAGTATGTCGACGTGACATTCACGTATCCCGGAGCGAACGAACCGGCACTGAGGAATGTGAACATCTCGATTCACAAGGGAGAGACGGTTGCCATCGTAGGCCCTAACGGATGCGGCAAGACGACGCTGGTAAGTCTGCTCCCCAGATTGTTCGACCCTGACTCGGGTGAGATCAGGTACGACGGGATTGACATTCGCCGGGCAGCCTTGAAGAGCCTTCGCAGACACGTCGGTTTGGTGAGCCAGGATGCCGTTGTCTTTGCGGGGACTCCCATCGAGAACATAGCCTACGGTCTGCCCGACGCGGACGAGACGGCAGTTTTACAGGCGGCAGGGCAGGCTTACGCTGATGAGTTCATCCGCAACATTCCAGGAGGCTACAAGGGCAAACTGGGCGAGCGGGGAACAACCTTGTCGGGGGGGCAGCGGCAGCGACTGGCAATCGCCCGGGCGGTATTCCGAAATGCACCCATACTTGTTTTCGACGAGGCGACGAGCCAGATCGACACCGAGTCGGAGCAGAAGATCCAGACAGCCTTGACGGAATTCGCCAGGGGGCGAACGACGCTCGTTATTGCGCATCGCCTTAGCACCATCCAGTTCGCGGACCGCATCATCGTGATGGACGCAGGGAAAGTGGTAGCGAGCGGCAGGCATGAATACCTGTTTCAGCAGTGCCCGCTCTACCGCAATCTCTGCGAGACCCAATTCCTCACGCAGCAGGTGGAAGCGCGAAGCTGATCGTGGTGCCGGTATCGCCCCGTTGGTCGCTGGCGTTCATCTGGCGCTCGGGCCTGCTCCGGGGTCAAGACGGGGTGGATGTCTCAGCTTCATGGTAAGGGCGCGAAACCGCAGGGATGCCTCGCTGAGGGCTCGAAACGACGCTTGGAGGTCGCATATGATCATTGACAGGCGCTCGGCGCCGCCGGGCCCATCGGGAACGCTAAGCTCGCCGACAACACGCTGCAGGTCGGCGCAGTCCGCCGCGACGACGGTGGCCAGGTCCGAGACCAGCGTAGCTAGAGTGGAAACGTCTGCCTGCTTCGGCTCGGTACGCATTGCCTGTTGACGTTTGACGGTGGGCCGAACTGCTGCAGAGACCCGATGACGCTTCAGAACCGGCCACCGGCGTTTGTATCGGCCCGGGAGACGAACGGGTTGGCTCCGGAGATGGCGCGCATGACATAAGGCGGGCCCTTTTCGCTGGTGCACGTCCGAGAAAGTCTCAGCGCCGACGTGCTGAGGAGATGCGACGCGCAGTAAGACGCCACGTATGTGTCACTGTGGTGAGAAAGTTGCTTGACAGATCGATCGGAGGAGCTCTTGGCTTAGCGGCGGTTGCCCACGTTGTTGGGCTCCCCGCGTCGGTGGGTCAAGTTCCTCAGTCGCCGCCAGCACCGCGTGGAGCGAACAAGGTGGTGGAGATCGGCGGGCAGGAGTTCAGGCTGCGCGAAGCCGATCATTTCACGATCGCCTACAACACACCCTACAATATACTGCGGCCTCTGATCGGACGACTAGAAGGCACATTTGACGCGGTCTGGGGCTTTTGCGAGCGGGCTGGACTTGTGACGGCGCCGCCCGGCGATCATCTGCGTGTCATACTGTTCGATCATCTCGCGGGCTTTCACGAGTACCGGGCGGGCCTAGGACTCGACGTTAGCGATACGGCGACAGGCTTCTACTGGCCCGAGACCAACGTCGCCGCATTCGTCAACACACTAAGCACACCGGAGGTAGCGCGCATCACCGATCAACTCGAAAAGACGCTGGCTGAATTGCGCCGCTTGCGGAAACTGAACCCGATCCGCAGGCTTGTCAGTGAGCGACGGCGCCGCCTGAAGCGCCAGGCGACCACGCTGCGCATCAAGCGTGATGCCATCGTGGAGCGGTTCAACCGGTTTGTCCTGCAGCACGAGGCAGCCCATCAAATCCTCTTCAACCTCGGGGTTCATGGGCGAGGCGTTGACAATCCTCCCTGGCTCGTGGAGGGCTTGGCGTGCCAGTTTGAGGTTCCCCAGGACGGCGCCACCGGACGAATCAAAGGCATCAACCAGATGCGCCTCGCGGACCTGCGTGATGCGCTGGGTATCGGGCCCCATGCAAAATCCTGCCCTGATGCAGCATACCAGGCTGCGTTGGCCTCGAGACGCCTTCTGCATCTGTCGGAGCTCATAGCAAAGCCTGATGCCTTCGCGCACGCCGGTGAGAATGTGGTCTTTCGATACGCTCAGGCGTGGAGTATGGTTTACTATCTTCAGCGGACCAACCCGACCGGATTCCACAGTTATCTACGGATGGTCTCGGCGCGCCGGCCGGGCATCCAAGCGGACGCCGCGGAGGAGCTTGGTGATTTTACGGCAGCGCTCGGGCCCGTTGACCGGCGCCTTGAGGACAACTGGCTCAGGTACACGGTGAAGCTCCGGTATCGTCCTCGCGACGCGGGGCGGTGAACGTGCGTCCTATCAGAGCGGAGCGGTCGACGACGCGCGGAGCATGCCGTTGTACTCGCGCTCGATGTCCTTGATGAGCGAATACATTGTCTCGTCGCGCCCCGTAAAAGCATGAGGCGCGCCGGCGCGGGCGAGGGCGACGAACCATTTGATTAGATTGTCAAAGTCGTTGAGATCAACGTACTCAGACCCCAGGCATTTGCGCTTCGAGTTGACGTTGTGGTAGTTGCCAAGGGCCAGGCACAGGCCGGTGGCCTCGAATCCAAGAGCACAATAAGCGGCGGATTCACATGTCCCGCCGTCCATTAACCGGCGCTGGTACTTGAACGAGCGGTCGTTCTTTGAGATGGTATTCGCGATGCGCTGACAGTGCGCCGTCACCGCTGAGGTGAACGCGCTGGACCGATCACCAACACGCAGGATCGGGCCGTCGCCCATTCTCGCATGAGGCAGCTCGGAGCTGATCTCCACCGCAACTATAAAGCACTTGCCTGGAATGGTCTTCCGACGCGCTGCTGCAATCGCGCCGACGAATCCGACTTCCTCAGCACGCGTGAAGAGGAAGAACGCATCGCAGTCAAGCTTGCTGCGAGTGAGCGTGTCAATACAGCACAACATGGCTGCGGCACCAGCAAGGTCGTCACACGCACGTGCGTAGACGCGTGTTCCACGGATTCTGGCATCGGGGAAATCCCACATCCCGATCGAAGCCCGAGGCACAGAGTTCGGCACGTCGATCACTGCTGTGTCCACCCGGCGTTGCCCGCGACGAAGCACGGTCTTTATGGAGCGGACGCGCCCCGGGATCCACGTGCCCTTCACATGGAAGCGCACGCGACTACCGACAAAGTACTCCTTTGGCACGCCCCCGCGCCAGAAAGCGCGCACACGGCGTCGCGAGACCATACGGTCCGCGACGAACCCGGGGTGGTCCAGGTGTGCAGCGAGACACACAGGCCTTGAGACCGTACGCCGTCCGCGCCGCACGTGGACGAGCACATTACCGACGGCATCTCGTGCGAGCTTGACATGCGTTCGCTGCGCACAGAACCGCTCGATGTAGTCGACGGCTTGATGTTCCGCGAAGGGTGCGGTCGGAATCGACAGCACTTCAAGCAGAGTCGCGTGCCGTGATGGTAGACGTGCTTTCCCGTTCGTCATAAGTGATTAATCCTAAACTCCAAGGCGGTGCTTCATCCGCGCCAGGCTAGACACTTTGGGGAAGTTGGAGCATGAGGAACGCAATCATGAGGATCACGTTGAGCGTCAGAACGCCCCCTCCGACGAAGAACCCGATCCAGGAACGCATCGGGCGGTCGTTGCGTCGCTGCCCCGCACTGCTCCATCCTAACAGGAAACCGGTCGCCGCGGGCGCGATGGACGCGCCGAGGCAGACGAAGAATGCAGGTAAGAACAATCCGTCTGAACGGTACATGATCCGCCCCAATTCCCACTGCATGTTTCTCCAGAGTAAACCAGCGGCCACCAGGAACGGCGCGATGGAGACAGCGGCCAGCACCCAAGCGTAGTCGGCCTGAACATCATAGCGTCGAAGCCGTCCCGGTGGCACGTCCATCTCCCGACCTAAACCAATATGGGCGACCCGGCGCCACTGCGCCGTACCCCCGAGCGCAGGCGCACGGCGCATGCACCTGTAGCACGCGCTGCCAGCTGGAAAAGACGGCGCGCAATCGCGCACGGTCGCTTAGCTGTACGCACCGCCGAGCGCCATGGTGCCGCACCGCGCTAATCTACCACGCCGGCGGCGGGGCCGTCCAGCGCGGCCCTTCGCGCGTTTCAAGGCAAGGCAGCTCTCTACTCAACGCGCCAGAACCGCGGTGTGAACAGTACGATAATCGCGAACAACTCCAAGCGCCCCAGGGCCATGAGCATGCACATGACCACCTTGCTGGCTGGGGTGAACCAGGCGTAGTTCTGTGTGGCCCCAACCGCGGCAAGTCCTGGGCCTACGTTGTTAAGAGTTGCCGCTGATGCCGTCACCGCCGTGGTGATGTCTATACCGTGGTCCGCTTCGAACAGCATCAGAGCCACCGTCCCCATCGCAAAAATCACCGCTACGCTCAAGATGTAGACAAGCGTGTTGCGTTTCATATCAGCGTCGATCACGGTCTGCCCGAGCTTGACACTACGCACAACCGTTGGCCTGTACACCCGCTCAAACTCCGCCAGAACCACCTTTGCAGCAATGAGGACCCTGATGACTTTGATCCCGCCCCCGGTAGAACCGGCGGAGGCGCCTACGAACATCAA
>JBHHXS010000201.1:0-6662 GCA_046757145.1 Phycisphaerae bacterium
GGTATGTACGCGGTCGGAGTCGGGCTCTGGGCGCTGTTCTCGATCTTGGTGTGACGGTATTGTCCGACGTAGTTGATCACGTGTCCGACGCCCGTCGCCGAGCACGCACCGTGCTCGCCAGCGAGGCTCATCTGGACGCGGTGGACGACTGGCGACGCGCTTTCGTCAGCGCCCGCGATGCGTTGATCATCATCTGGCTGGTCTGGATAGCGTTGCTTGGATTCGGATCGCCTCCCTGGACCGGATTGCTGCTGCTTGCCCTGGCGCTTGCCTTTGCACTGCTTGCCGGGATGTCGACTGGACGTTCGACACACGTCCGCGTGCAGTACTACCAGGCGGAGCTTGATCGTGAACGGGCCGAGATCCGCGACAGTTTCGCCCACGAGTGCGATGAGGTGCGCGCGCTATATGAAGCCAAGGGTTTTACTGAACCTCTGCTGGGACAAATCGTGGATACCTTGACCTCGGACGAGGATCGACTGCTCAGGGTCATGATGGAAGAGGAACTCGGGCTTTCCGTACAGCATGTGAATCATCCGCTGCTGGTCGGTCTTGGGAATTTCGCCGCTGCGGGCTTCGCGGGTGCCGCCTTGGCCTTGCCTGTTGTCTGGCTATCCGACGATGCCGCCCGCGCTTGGATGTTGGGCGGCGGCGCGGCTCTCATGTTCATCCTATCCCTGCTGACCGCCCGGGCGACCCGGCGCAGCACTCTGGACATCTTTTTAAGCGGGGTGATCATGGCTGCCACCACCGGAGGTGTAGTCCATCTTCTGGCGAACTGGTTGGGTACCTATTCCGTCGGCACCGTTTGACAGCATGCGACGAGGTCAACCGTTTTTGAGGCCTCACCACAAACGGGAGTGCGCAGGATGGCACGCGGCCGCGGGGGCCGATCTTCGCCGGTACAGATTCGTCACGCGGTGTTGTCTATCGCACCGCCCGCCCGTAGGCTCCACGCGGCGCTCGCATGGGGTGTCGGGCGATGCTCAACCGTTGTGTGTCATCCGGCACCGCGGATCCAAGTCGCGAGCTCAAGGCGGGGTTCGTGCGCCGGTCGCTTGTGCTTTCGGCTCGGACGAGATGGCGCGTAGTCGCGTGCGGCGGTTTAGAAACGGTTTCTTTCGAAGCGGGAAGGCGGTCTTGACTGGTCAGTTCCGGCAATGCTAAGTCGCCCCATCATCAGTCCGACAAGGCGCGTTTTCAATCCCATCCTAGTGGACGATCCGCTTGCCGATATCGAAGCGGGTGGCGGCAGCTTGTTCTATACCGCCAGTTCCCAGTGGATTGAAAAGCACCTGGAGCTGATCATAGCTGTTGCGGCCGGCGTCTGCCTTCTGGCGGCGTGGCTTGTGCGTGCTGCCGGGGCAAGTGCCTCTCTGCGCGATCTGTTCATCCTACTCACTTTCTGCATCGCAGGCGTGCCCGCTCTCCAGGAAGTGTGGGGCAAGCTGCAACGTCTGAGAATCGACGTCGACCTTCTCATGTTGCTCGGGGCGGGCCTGGCGGCTTATGTCGGCAGTCCGTACGAAGGAGCACTATTGCTGTTCTTGTTTGCGCTTTCGGGTGGGTTGGAGAGTTACGCTCTAGGGCGAACTCAGGCTGCAATCGTCGCCCTGCGGAGTCTCGCCCCGACCGAGGCGACCGTGATTGCCGGGGACGCCGCCTCGCGCATGCCCATACGCCGAGTGCAGGTGGGAATGCTCGTTCTGGTGCGTCCGGGCGAGAGTATTCCGGTTGATGGCATGGTAGTAGAAGGTGCTTCATCCGTAGACCAATCGGCGATCACCGGCGAGTCCATTCCGCGCAACTGCTCCGCGGGTGACTCAGTCTTTGCAGGGACACAGAACCTCGACGGCAGGCTCGAGATTCGCGTAACGCGGCTCGCTGAAGAGACCACGCTGGCAAAGGTAGTCAAGATGGTTACGGAAGCGCGCCATCGCCCGGCTACCGCCCAGCGGCTGATCGACCGCGTAGGCCCGACCTACTCCGGCATCGTTATAGCGGGCTCCTGCATGGTGCCGCTCATTATGATGCTCGTCTTCGACGTAGCTCGCGCCGAGGCGATTCGACGCGGGATAGCCCTGCTGATTGTGGCAAGTCCCTGTGCACTCATTATTGCCACCCCTGTGGCTTATCTCTCCGCTATTGCGGGTGCAGCGAGACGCGGTGTGCTGATCAAGGGCGGTGTTCACCTCGAGGTCGTCGCGCGATCGACCGCAGTTGCGTTCGACAAAACGGGGACGCTCACGACCGGGAAGGTCGCCCTGACGAACATCGAAATCGACGGGGCGATCGACGAGGATGAGGCACTTCGACTCGCCGGCGCTGTCGAGCGATCAAGCACGCATCCTCTTGCCGCTGCCGTCAATGAGTCCCTCGAGCGACGAGGGCTGTCCATCCCGCCGGCAACGGAGTACCGCGCTACACCCGGGGAAGGTGAGGCGGGGACGATCCAGGGGCGATCGGTGTGGATCGGACGGCTGGAGATGCTGTCCGACTGCTCCAGGCAAGTCTCGCAGAGCATCCGTGAGCGAGCCGAGCAACTTCGCCGGGAAGGGAAGACCGTCTCGGCGCTGGTCGTCGACGACGCCGTAGGCCTTTTGGCCTTCCAGGATACGATTCGCGATGGAGCCGGTGATTGTATCGCCCAACTTCACCGCCAGGGAATAAAACGAATCGAGATGCTCACCGGCGACCATGAGCTTGTGGCTAAGCGGGTCGCACGTACCATCGGCATGGACGCCTATCGTGCGGAGCTGGCGCCGCACGAGAAGGTCGCAGTTGTTGCGGAACTGGCAGCGCAGTACGGCGTCTTGATCGCCGTCGGCGACGGGATCAACGATGCTCCCCTGCTCGCCCGCGCTGACGTCGGCATAGCCATGGGGGGCATGGGGGCCGATGTCGCCCTTGAAGCAGCGGACGTTGTTCTGATGAAGGACCGCCTCGAGTCGGTGGCATGGCTGCACCGGCACGCGAAGAAAACCGCCGACATCGTACGCCAAAACCTCACCCTGGCGATCGGCGTTATTGCGGCTCTTAGTGTTGTAGCCGTCACCGGGAGCATCCCTCTGCCACTTGCGGTGATCGGGCACGAAGGCAGTACCGTGGCCGTTGCACTTAACGCCCTGCGCCTGCTGCGGGCCACACCGGGCGGCGTCGACATCCAAAAGGGCACCGCTATATCATGAACCAGATAGAAGATTCCGTTATCGACAGGCTGTTAGACGCGCGCGGTAGCTCGGTGATAGTGCGGGCGATGCGGACTTTCTATGAGGATGTCGACCGTCTCGTGGCACGGGAGTCACCTACGTGCCGCAACAGGGGCGTCTGCTGCCGATTCGGTCGGTTCGGGCATCGCTTGTACGTAACAGCGTTGGAGGTCATCTACTACCTCTCGCTAGGCGAGGTTGCGTCGCCCGAGGAGGATGATGTGTGCCCACATGCCAAAGGCGGTCGGTGCGAAGTGCGTGACCGGCGATTGCTGGGGTGTAGAGTCTTCTATTGCGACGCAAACACACAAGGGTGGCAGGGCCCCTTGATGGAAAGGTTGTTGACGCAACTGCGTGCGCTGCATGCGAAGCTTGGTGTGCCCTATTTCTACGCCGACTGGATGCTCGTCCTGCGCGCATTTCAGTCCCGCGATACAGACGCGAGCGGTAGGCGGGGTGGCGACTCGTACTTACCGCCGATCATGAGCCAACACCCCAACGATCCACGCCTCGAACTGCACTATGACCACATCCGACAACGTTGATACCCCGCGGCGCATACGTTTTGATCGCTTCGAAGCGAGCGGCGCGCTCGGCGACTTGGGGACGTTTATTCCGCTTTTGGCTGGAATGGTCAACCGGTGTGGTCTACAACTGGGCCCCGCCCTGCTCTCGGCCGGAGTGATGAATCTGATCACCGGCGCCCTATTCGGTATACCGATGCCGGTCCAGCCTATGAAGGCCATTGCCACCGTGGCCATCGCCGAGGGGCTGAGCGAGTCGCAGATCCTAGCCGCAGGAATTGCGACCGGCGCCATCATAATGCTCTTGGTCCTGACCGGACTTATCGACTGGATGAGCCGGGCAGTGCCCACGAGCGTAGTCCGCGGGCTTCAGCTTGCTCTTGGACTCAAGTTGCTCACGCGCGGCTTTGAGATGATAGCCGGTACGCAGCAGCTCTTCGGGTGGGACAGCGTGGGTCTTGGCATTCTGTGCGCGGCGCTCGTTCTTCTGCTCTACTTCTCTACTCGTGTCCCTGGTGCCCTCGTGGTTTTTGGGATCGGGCTTATAGCGCTTCTGGCCGGGCAGCCTAGCCTGTTGCACGAGACACAACTGGGTATGTCGTGGAGCATGCCTTCCTTGCTCAACGTTGACGATTGGCTCGTCGGGCTGGCACGCGGAACCGTTCCGCAGATCCCGCTTACCACTCTCAACTCGGTGATCGCAGTGTGCGCGCTAAGCAACGACATGTTCCCCGCGTGTCCTGCCACGCCGAAGCGCGTGGCCTTGTCTGTGGCGCTCATGAATCTCGTCTGCTGTCCGTTCGGCGGTATGCCGATGTGCCATGGCGCGGGCGGGTTGGCCTCTCAGTACCGCTTTGGAGCCCGCACGGGTGGCAGCGTCGTCATGCTTGGGGTAGCTAAGATCGCCCTGGCCGTTATTCTCGGCAGCTCCTTGCTGACTTGGATGCAGCACTACCCGCAGTCCGTGCTTGGGGTCCTGCTGCTCTTCGGCGGGCTCGAACTGGCTCTCGTCTGCCGCGACCAAAACACGCGCGTGAGTTTCTTCGTCATGCTCATTACCGCCGGCGCCTGCATGGCAGTGAATACCGCCCTGGGCTTCGCCGTCGGTTGGATCATGGCTGTACTGCTGCTCCGCGGTGTCTTCCGAATAGAGCCGCCACCGACAAACGATCCAAGGGCGACCTAGTACTACAATCGCGCATCGTTGTTTGGGGCTCTTGTTTGGTAGTGGCAGCGGCGGGCGGTGACCTGATGCCGTCGGCCCCACGCGTACCAGGCCAACGTTGGCTCAACGGTGTTGAGTCGCGGCCGGACGACAGCAGAACCTCTTCGCAAGCTCCATACGTGCAAGGAATACTATTGGCCAACATCAATGCGCCACTGTAGTGCTAGCAAATCACAGTTTTGCGGGCGCGCTGCTCTTGAAGGGCACGCCCCCACCGTGCCGTGAATTCGCGCGGGCTGACCCGAGTACCACTCCCAACGTGCTCACCGCCAACACGAGCGGTCGGACGGGGCGACGCCTCACTCGGCACACGATTCCGAGGACCGCTCACGGGTTCGGTTTCAGAGCGCGCGAGGCTATGAGGGGTGTATCAACCAGATGCGACCAGTGCCACAAATACGGCAGTGATGCCAAGGGGAAAGCGTGCTACTTCCGCTAGTTGTGCAGCAGGGCCAGTACTTCACTGCGCGTGCGGGCGTCACTGCGACACGTGCCGCGAACAGCAGACGTGATCATGACACTACCCGCCTTCCTGACCCCGCGGCAGGTCATGCACGTATGCGTAGCCTGGACGACCACCGCAACGCCCTTGGCACACAGTCTGCTCATAAGGAGGTCGGCGATCTGCGACGACAGCCTCTCTTGAACCTGCGGGCGATGGGCGAAAACCTCCACCACGCGTGCGAGCTTGGATACGCCGACGATCTTACCATCGGGCACGTACGCAAGGTGCACGCATCCTTCAAAGGGCATCAGGTGATGCTCGCATAGAGAATTGAACGCCACGTCCTTCAGCACGACCAGCTCGTCATAGGATTCGACGAATAGAGCCGTCAGGTGCTCCGCCGGGTCTTTGTTAAGCCCGCTGAAAAGCTCCTGATACATCTGGGCCACGCGGCGCGGAGTCTCCCGGAGGCCTTCGCGGTCTGCATCCTCACCTACCGCAAGCAATATCTCGTGAACGGCCTGCTCGATGCGTTCCAAGTCCATAACAATGTGTCCGCCGGCTCTGCACGTAAACGACCGTACGCCACCGCGCGTCGACGTTCCGAACTGGAGGCGCAAGCGGCCTGTGCATGAACGGTGCGCTTGCGTTTTGGGGTTCGGATCCGCGGCGCCGGATCGCGTACGTCGATTCAGCCCACTACACAAGCGGATCGTATTGCCCACGTGCTGCATCGGTCAAGTGGGTCGATGTGTGCCGTATACACCCGCGCCGCCAACAGCACGCCATATGCGGACAGAGCAGCCTACGACCGGAGGATCATACACGGGTATCGCAAACCGTGTCCTCTCGCGTGGTGTTCGGAGTGTGCACGTCACTCGGCGTTGCGACCAGCGACTGTGACGACTGAACCGGCGAAAGAGGTGCCTTCTCTCCGCCCGTTTGTACGAGCCGAGCCTACCGGCCCGGCAGGCATGGTGAGCAAGCGGAGACTAGTCCGTTGACGGACGCGACGAAGACCAATGCGGCGCTGATCAGTGCAACCTACCACTGCGGAAGATAGCCCAAAGCAGGGCAAGGCCCAACACCCCCGCTATGAGATACCCGAACACCCCAAAACTCTGAACGCGTATGTTCATAAGCGCCAGCTCGGTGTCTGCGCTGACCACGACCGAGCTGCCAATAATGATCGCCGCGATGACGATGGAGAATGAAAGCCTGTTGCTCGAGCGGTCCAGCTCGCGTATGAGCCGGTCTAT
>JBHHXS010000202.1:0-6657 GCA_046757145.1 Phycisphaerae bacterium
TGGAGTCACCATCAACGTCGAGATTGGGCAGGATTATCGCGCCGGGACGCAAGATACGTTGGGCCCGTCGCGCCTCGTCCGTCGGGACGTTCTGTCGATCTGTGTTGTCTGTGACGTCGGTGGCGTCCTCCTGGCGATCGAAATTCGCGTACAGATGTCCGGCAATGGCCGATCGAACCAGCAGGTTGTGTTGCTGCGGTCCGGGTGCGACGGGTGCTGCGGAGGCGGTGCCGCCGCCGGACGCCGTCGCGCTCGACGATCCGGTGGTGCCGTTTGATTCGCCCTCACCCGTGTTACCGTTGGTCATGTCGAGGCTCCATCACCGTTTCTAACATCCATGCCTCTGGCGCAATGCACTGCGAGTTTGCTCGTCCAGTTCTCCCGAAGTCTCGAGTCCCTCATCGGCCTGGAACGCTTTAATGGCGGCGCGCGTTTCGTCGTCGAGTTCGCCACTCATGGAGCAGCCGTATCCGAGGTTGTTGAGGCGTCCTTGGGCACCGGACACGTGGTCGTCCGTCGTCTGCTCATCCACCGGGTTGAGCTGTCCAACACGAAGGGGCCACACGCAACCCTCGATCTCGAGCTCTCCCTCACTAGCATTGACGGGGATGGATTCCTGAAGTATGCCTTCTTCGTTGGTCTCACCAGGGTACTGTGTCCCGTCGATCGTGAGGACGTACGGCTTCCGCGCCATAGGCTGGCCACGCTGCTCCTCCACCTTGATACGCAAGATCTGCCGCATAACTGGAGCTTCAAACACATGGTGCATTGTCGTTGAGCAAGGCACCTGCTTCGTTGTCTTGTCCGGGATCTGGATAACGTCGCCAGGGTGCAGTACGTTCGGGTTTTGCCGTTTATCGCGAAGCGGCTTGTTCGCCGCGTCCTCCCATACCGTTTCCCATTTGCGAAACCCGTGTCTGCCGGCAATCTGTGCGATGACATCGCCCGGCTGTACTTCGTATTGCTGCGCGCACATGTCGAAACTCTCCGAGCTAGATCTGCTTCCACTCCGCGCCGTGAATCTCCGGGAACGTCACCTGGCACGTTCCCGGGTCGATCCCGCCTATCTTGGCCTTTCCTTTACGATCGAGAGTCCCTTTGTGCACCTTGCCGTCGCCGGAGGTAATCTCATACGGTTCGTTGGCAATAGGATTGCCGTTCTCGTCCCGCAGCTCGATCGAAATCCACGTTTTCTGGGTAGCTGGTGTCTCGTCTGCCGGTTCTTCGGGCGTCGTTCCGTCGTATCGTATGTCCTGCCCAGGCTGGACCTCGTCTGCGCTCTTCGGTGCTTCCGGTGCCTCAGGAGAAGTAGCCTGAGCCGTCACCGGTCCGACCGGCGGTCCGGAGCCACTGTTTATATTCACCAGCGGTCCGCCGACGATGAAGATCGCCGCCGGAGTGAGCACGATGCTGCTGCCACCACACTTCAGCTCGATCCCGGTTGAAGCCTCCAGTTTGATATTCAACGCCTTGGCAGCATAGGTTTGCTTCACGTCGTGCTTATGGTTAGCGCCGAACTTATAGACGACGTTGCCGCCCACGTTCGTTGAGTGCGTCCCGTCGACCTTGATTGACGCCTTTCCTTTGACTGCCAAGGACTCGTTGCCGCCTATCTCTACGTTGATGTCACCTTCCTTCACCTCTAGATGGTAGTTGTTCTGGACTTCCTCGAAGCGGTCGTTGCCTACGGTCAGGTGACGGTCGTTCTCGATGTTCTCGATTCGGTCGTTCTTCGCACGTATGTGTAGGTCTTTCTGGGCGTAGATAAGGATCTGCTCTTTGTCCTTGAGGTCCTCAAACCTGATCTCGTTGGTTCCGCCCCCGCCCGTGCTGCTACGCGTCTTGATGACGCTTTTGGTCTTCTCCTTGGGCAGTTGATAGGGCGGCATTTGGTCCGAGTTGTAAACCCGCCCGGTGATTAGCGGCTTATCGGGATTCCCCTCAAGGAAGTCAACGACTACCTCCTGCCCGACGCGCGGCAGGAACATGATGCCGTACTGCCCGCCCGCCATACCCTGACTAACGCGAATCCAGCAGGATGAGTTCTCGTCATGCTTGCCCTCGCGGTCCCAGGGAAACTTCACTTTCACCCGCCCGTATTTGTCGGGATAGATCTCCTCCCCCTCCGGACCGGTTACGTGCGCGACCTGCGCCCCGCGAACGACGGGCCAAGGCGTGACGCGGGCCGGTCTGTAACTGACCGTCGCCGGAATGCACTCGAACCGGCATTCATATACTGGCGCGTCGCGATCGACGTTACTGGTGCGCGAAACGTCTTCCATAAGGTTCGGCGTAGCCAGCGGGTCGAGCGGATTGCCTCCCATAGCCATCGCGGTCGTCGAAGGGTCGCGATTGACCTGCCCCCCATGGTACAACCAGGGTGTCGCTGCCCGATGGGCCGTCTCGTCTGCCGGGCTCACACGTTGGGCCAGGTGAAGCAGGGCACGGGCGCAATCGCGCAGAGAAGCGTTCTCACCCCGCTCAATCTGCATCAGCGATTGGACGACATCTCTGGATAGTATCGCCGCCTGCCCGTTGCCCCCGGTCGATGTACGTGTAGTCGATTGCTTGCCTTGATGCGTTACAGCAGTGATCAGATACTGCAGGTTCAGCGGCGCTGAGGGGTGATCGGTCAGCTCAAAGGTCTTGCCCGGACTGAGGCGAGGCGAGTTGCTCTTGCCAATGGCGTGTATGCGCCCCGCCTCGAACTCCTCCGCTCGAAGCGCAGCGACATTCTGCCCCCGGGACTGCTCGATATACTCCCCGGGATAGTCATAGAACTCCAGGTTTTGGTCCCTGTTCGCACCACCCGAGGAACTGAGGTCAAGCGCCGGGTTCTCGAAGTTGTAGTCGGTAAGGGCTACCTTCCCCGGGCGCACCGACTGGCCCAGGCGGAAGCGGTACACGTGCTCCTGCTCGACGTTCATGCCCGTTGGCGAAGCGTAAGGCAGCGAGGCCTGTTCACCGTCTATCGGTGCGTAGCCCGACGTCGAATCCGCAATCATGAGCACGTGTCCCTCACGGGACTGCGTGAAGTACCAGAACATCCCCTGTTCTTCCATGAGCCGGCAAATGAAGTTGTAGTCCGTCTCACGGTACTGCACACGATACTCCTGCGGCTTGTACTCACCTGTCACGCCGGCCAGGTTGTATCGATCGGAAGGAATCCCTCCCTTGTTCAGCACGTCGGTTATGATTTCGGGAACCGTCTTTCCCTGAAAGATTCGTGAATTGTACCGGTGGGTCAACAGCCAGACCGTTGGAACGAGCTCCGCCCGGTAGTAGCACTGGTCCGTGGTCTCATCGGTCATCTCGAATCGGCTGACGATTCCGTGGAAGTAGCGCTGCCCGTTGTCGGCGTCGATGCTCAGAGAGGCCGGCTTGCCTACTATTTCATCGAAGGCGACCTCTCGCTCTGCAGAGGCAAGCTCGATCTCAAAACGATAAAGCTGACAGAGCCCCTCGGTCCCCCGGTAGCGAATGACGTCGAAACGGTCAACGTCGCCCCCAGCCACTTGAAAAGCGAGTTGCGCCCTGGAGAGGTCGTGCACCAAAGCCATAGCTAGGCTCCTAGACGTTCAGCAACGCGTGCGGGTGCGCCATGTTTCATGGAATAAGTTGTACCACTCACCGGCAGCGGATTGTATGCTGAGGGTAAACACGCCGTCAAGTATGGGCATACACGAGTTAACCCCCCGCGGTGCATGCACACCCGGAGTGGGCAAGAGTCTGTGGATCACCGCCCGGCTTCGCTGCCCGCAGGCAGGCGGGCGATCCGTGCTCAAGCCTGCGCCGGGGAGGGAAGACCACGCGCGGTCGCAGTCCGCGATTCGAGTTGATCGCCACCCCCGCACCAGGGTCCGTGACACAATCGGCGGGGCGCGATCCGAGCCCGGAGCGCGAGCGACGGGTACATCATCATGACGCCTACGAGCCCAGGTCGTTCCGAATCCACGTGGTTGGGCGCTCTCGCACGTACCCCGCGCCGGCGCTTGGGGCTCGGATCCCACACCACGATCGCCAGGAGACCCTGGGCGACGCCGCGTAAACTGTCACGCAGCCCCCGCACCGTTCGGCCCTGCTAGGCATCTGGAAACGCCGGCACCTCGGCGAACCCCGCCCCTACGTACGTGCTGGGCCGACCATCCCCGCTGCAGGGTTGGGGACCACGGCATCGCGAGGTCTCAGCAGAGCGCCGGGCGACGCCTACGAGGCGATCTACCCTGCGGTCGTGCCGTGTTTCATAACCAGCGCAGATCATTAGGTGTGCGTACGCCGCCTGCGCAACTGAGCGAAGGCAGGAGTGCTCACACTGATCACTACCGCGGCGCGGGCTGAAGTCCGCAGCTCGGGAGTCTGGCGCAGGTGTCGGACTCGGGAGACAGCCTCGCCGGTCAGGCACAGGCTTTGCGGGCATGGTCGGGACTATTACTGCCTTGGCTCATCCGACGTGGTGCTCACTCCGTCAGTACACACCAGTCGACGAGCGTGATCGAGGTCGATTAGATACTCGTCCGCGGAGTCCGCGGCGCGAAGCCTGTCTATCGACCACGCATCGAGCACACTGAACGGGCCGACCCTTTCTCGCACCAGCGACGTGAGGCACCCGCCAACCTGGAGTTTCTCACCAAGGTCGCGGATTAATGAACGCACGTACGTGCCGCGACCGCAACACAGCTCGAAGCTGATCTGAGGCCAGCAGTAGCTCTGGACGTGTATCCAGTAGACTCGTACGCTTCGCGGCTGCAGCTCGACCTGCTCACCCCGGAGGGTCCGACGGTAGGCTGCCCTCCCTGCGACCTTGACGGCACTGATCTTCGGAGGTACCTGATCGATGACCCCCTCAAACGAATGAAGTGCAGCGCGAACATCATACTCATTCGGCACGGTGTTGATCTCAAGTGGGATCAGCGGCCTGTCGCTGTCGAAGCTCTGGCTGGTGACATCCAATCTCGCGGTCGCCCGATACACCTTGGGGAGGTCCATGATCGCCTCGACGAGCTTGGTGGCCTTGCCCATACACAATACGAGGACGCCGGTCGCTGCGGGATCGAGCGTGCCCGCGTGTCCGCTCTTTCGCTGACCGGTGATCGAGCGGACGCTATACAGAGCCTGCGCAGAGGTGATTCGCGGCGGCTTGTGAAGGTTGATTACGCCGTCCATAACGCTTAGCGACGCGTCCTGGTGTATGAGACGACCCGACGGCGCTTTAATCGACACCGGTCCTCTCAAGCGTCGCTACGACCCTGCTCATCGTGTCCTCATGTACGAGTACCAACCGACCATTGATGCGTCGACGAGCGCGATAAACGCGGCGTTGTCCGTCGACGGGCTCAAGCACGAGACGCATGCCGCTCCATTCATACCGACCGGCACAGGTCCGCCTTTGTCCGTCGTAGTCGTATGTGGCGGTGAAGCCGTGCTGCTTATCCAACGTCAGATTCGTGATTGGGAAGTGCTCCCCGGCCGGCCTGACCGACACCGTTTGCCAATCGCCAACGAGACTGCAACCGCAGATCAATACGGTTACCGCGCCCGCAGCCGCCAGCGCCCAGGCACACCTTGGACAAGACCGGTTGGAATGATCGCAAATGTGCCCTACGCCAGCGGCGCCCACCGGCCTGCGCATATGCGCTGGAAATCCGCAACGATATCCCATGGAAACCAGTATAGCCTATGCTCGCTTGCGCGTCTCGTGCGGCCCGGGACAGGCGGGTTGCCTAACATCAGCGACGGCCATATATTGTCCTCGACGTTTGTCAAAGGCGGCGTGTAGGTGCCGGGAGTGGATTACGCATGCCTGTATACGAGTATGCTTGTTCGAATTGCGAGCACGAGTTCGAAAACCTGGTGCGCACAGTGGCTGGCGGGAGAAGGCACCCCCCGTGCCCATCCTGTGGGAGCAGGTCGGTTGTTCGCAGGCCTAGCGTCTTTGCGGCGCGCGAGGGTGGATCAAAGCTGCGCTGTTCACCTTACAGTGGCGAGTGCGACCGATGCGGTGATGCAGCGGGACCGTGCTCTGTGTGACCCAGGGGATTCGCGTCATGGCCAGATCTGAACCCGGTGCAGTGATGCGAGCTCCCTTGGCCGGCTTGCTCGCTTGGCTTATCCCAGGTCTTGGCCACTTCTACCTGGGACACCAGACCCGTGGGTTGGTTTTCCTTGTTGCGATCACAGCTACCTTCTGGTCCGGGGTGGCCATTGGTGGCGTGCGCTCCACGGTCGATCCTGGGGAGAGGAAACTGTGGTTCGTTGCCCAGCTTTGCACCGGGGGCAACACGCTGTCGGCCTGGGCGTGGAATGAGCGTACCACGATTGGCCGAGCCGGAACTTACGAGCCTCCGCAGCGCAGCCATTGGATGCGGGCTGACGTCGGAGTACACTACACGGGAGTTGCCGGGCTTCTGAATCTCCTAATCATCCTGGACGCCATCGGCCGCGCCAGTTACTCCAGCGTTGGCCGGCCGGAACGGCGTCGAGGTGCGGAAGCGGCTACATGACTTCTAGCTTGAACGCCGTAGTCGTCGCCTCTTTCGGGCTTACCGGTCTCCAGAGGCAGTTGTTGATGCTCCCGCTGTGTCTCAGCATCGCTGTAGTGTACAAGGCTACACGATGTGAGAGGATCCGCGACGTTCCCATGGCAGCTCTGATTCTCTG
>JBHHXS010000203.1:0-6654 GCA_046757145.1 Phycisphaerae bacterium
CGCACGTACCCCGCGCCGGCGCTTGGGGCTCGGATCCCAGACCACGATCGCCAGGCGACCCTGGGCGACGCCGCCTAAACAGTTACGCACCCGCCGCTGGGCGTCCCCTCCATTGAGCCCGGCGTACCCCGTAGCTTGCGCGTGTGGATCGGCACACGACGAACGAGATACCGTCCTAAACGGCCATGCGCGGTGCCTGAAGTGCTCGGAGAACCGCGTACGGCACGTCAGGCGGAAGGTCCGTTCTCGCCGATCAAGGATTTGACGCGCTCAACAGCGTTAGCGGCGTCGAAGCCGTAGCTGTCCGCGCCGATATCGCGGGCGAATGATTCGGTAACCGGGGCGCCTCCTACGATCGTCCTGATGCGTCTCCTGGAAGCAGCATCGCCGCTTCTGCCGCCGAGCTCTCGCTGCTCGAGTACATCGATGACCTTCCTCATGGCGGGCATGGTTGTGGTCAACAGGGCTGACATCCCTATGACGGAGGCGTCGTGCTCGAGGGCGGTGTCGACGAAGCGTTCGGGTGCGACGTCGCTGCCCAGGTCAATCACTTCGAAGCCGGTTCCCTTGAGCATTATGCCGACGAGGTTCTTGCCGATATCGTGCAAATCGCCTTGGACTGACCCAAGCACGACCGTGCCGACGGTTGGTGTGTTGCTTTCGATCAGTAGAGGTCTGAGTTTCTCCATTCCGGCGTTCATCGCCTTGGCAGCCATCAAAACCTCTGGAAGGAAGATCTCATGTGTCTTGAACCGCTCACCCACGACTTCCATCCCGGCGATCAGTCCTTCATCCAGAATGCGTTTTGGGGGAACCCCTTGCTCTATGACTTCCTGTGTAAGTTCCGCCACTCCGTCATCATCGCCGATCTGGAGGCTCTTGGAGATGTTTGCAAGTACGTCCATCGTTCTCGCTCCGTTGCAGTCAGTTCATGCTCGTTTTGTATGGAGGGCGCGTATTCTTTCGCGGCAGCCCCGGGTCAGGCATTCCGTACAGAAGGAGTAATCGGGGGAGAAGTCATGAATCTCGGGTTGTGCGGCTATGATCACACCGGAGACCGACTTCAAGGGCTTCATGAGGCATTCCGGGCTAAGCGATATGCCGATCCGCTCTGGGCGAAGGCGTTCAAAGAGCTTTCTCTGTCCGCTGATATCCCAGCCGCAGTATCCGGGGCTGTATCTCAAAACGACGCAGCCCGGCGGAAGGCGGTTCGTGCTGGACAGCATACTCCGGAACGTGCTTTCTGCCGCCCCCGCAAGTACGTCCGCGGAGACCGAGGCGACGGAATCCAACATGCATCCCAGCGCGTAATCGTTCTCCCGGAACAGCTCTCCGATCTGTCGACCGATACGTTGGCCGACGGTGACGGCGAACAGCGCAAGGCTGTCGGCCTGGTTGATGATATCGCCAACCGGCGTGTGCGGCTCGTTTTTCCCTTGGCCCTGGTAAACGCTCGCGAATTCCTGTCTGGGCATCTCGAGTACAATGCCCGCGGCATCGGCCGCTCGTGCGAATAGATCCAACGCCCGGCGGTACAGCTCGTCCACGCTTTGTTCGACGACCGCGCCGGCGGGGATTCCCTGCGCAGCGAACACTTCGTCCCTAAGCGGCACGGCCTCATCGATGGTGAAGGTCAGGATCTCGCTCATGGGCCGGCGTTGGGTAGATCATCCATTCCAAAGCGTCGGGCTGCGCCCCGCATCCGCTTGGTTAATTCCATCCTCACATCGTCCGGCAGCGCTGCAGGCTGGTGGGCTGCAATCAACTGCTTCACTTGGGCGCGTGCGCGCTGTCGCAGGGTGTGGCTTCCCTCTTCCTGCCATCTCGAGCGGTTGGCGCGGTCGATTACGGGTCCGGGGACGTAATGTTCCTGTTTGAGGTACCGCAAGGTGTGCTTCGATATGAGCAGATGTCGCTCATCGAGAAGCTCCTGGAGCCTGGGCAGCGCCGGGAAATCCTCCTTCGGCTCAATCCCTTTCGCCAAGCGCAGGGCCATGCCGCATATTTCATTGTCCAGGACCAGCTTTTCGAGGCTGAAGCAGCTCTCAAAATCGAGCATCCCCGGACCGGACACGTTGTTGATGCCGGCCAGGGCAGCCAACGTCGCCCCCATGGAGGATTCGATTCCGGCTTGTGCGTCCAGCTGCTTGGCGTCGCTCAAGGATATGTAAGCCTGCGTCGGCAGCCCGAGTAGTTTGCCGATTTCGTTATAGGCACAATCGATCATCATTGTCTCCACTGCGCCCATCGGGGTCGTCTCGTAGCGAACATCGAAGATCGCCGGTGATCCGCCGTAGAGCACTGGCGTTCCGGGGTTGGTGAGTTGACTTATGACCAATCCACTCAACGTCTCAGCAGTGTGTTGCACGAGCGTCCCCACCAGGGTGACAGGGGCCACGAAGCCCGACAGAGGCATCGATATGTACTCTACCGGGATCGAATAGCGGGCGCAATCAGTCACGTTTTGCGATGTAACGTCGCTCCATTTCAGAGGCGCAGTCGGACAACAGGAGAAGATGGTCAGCGGCTTGGCTTGAAGTTCCGCACGGCTGCCGCGCACCGCAAGCTGAAGGTCTTTCATCACCTCGAAGGCGTCGATGGTGAAGGCTCCCGTGACGACCGGCTTTTCGCAGAACAGCAGACTGAGGTAGAGCCTGTAGCTGTCGGAGATGTTCTGATGCACGTCGGAAGGAATCAGCGCCGTGCTCTGTGAGGCGATGCTGTCGAGCTGACCGACGAGCTTCACGTAGTCCATGTAATCGGCTGTGGTTGGCGGCCGCATCCGGCCTGATTCATCATCGAGGATGCTTATGGCTGCCGAACCCGGGGTGAAATGGACGTTGTCGCCCGAAAGGTCGTGCGTCTGTCGGCCCAGAACGTCGTACAGTCTGACCGAGTGTGGGGCGGACTTCAACGCCTTGTCGATAACCGCGTCGGTCAGAAGAACGCGGTTGCTCCGACTGTCGACGCCGGGACCGTGATCGGTGAGCATGGATACCACGGCTTCGTTGTGGATCTCTACGCCAAGCGTGGAGAGAATGGTCCGTGCTTCGGCAACGATCCTTGCGGATAGCTCATCCCCCAGGAACCTTACGACCGGTCGCATTTCAAGCCTCCAACCGGCCCACCTGCCGTGCGGGGAACGCAATACGCCGCTGAGGGCTACAGTATTGCCGAGAATCCGTCTCTTGCCGGGGTCGGGCCGGAGCTCCGTGCCTTAACGGGAGTCACCGTTGTTGAGTGGATGTTAATCTAAACGCCTGGAATGATCCACGCCCGCTGTTGTGAGGCCGGAGCCGCCAACCGTGGGAATCCGTCATGCTGCCGCTGCATCCACTCGGAGCGGACAACCCTCTTGTCGCAAGGTATAATCTCGGGCGTCGGCTGCGTGAGGAGTGGAGAGGTGCAGATGTCAGCAAGGGAGGTAGCAGGGTTAGCAGCTCTGGCAGGGTTGGCCGGAGTGCTCCTTGGCGCAACCGTGGCCGTCGTCGTCACTTCACGGACGCATTACTACACGCGTGAGCAAACACGTCGTACACAGGTTTACACGAGGTGGCTGGCAGCACGTCTAACCGTTAGCCGGGCGTCACTGTCGTTCGTGGCAGCTTTTCGATCATTAGCTGCGGAGCATAGCGATTCCACGTATTTCGTGCTTCGTGTAAACGAGGCCCAGCGGGCGCGGGCTTACTGGTGCCGTGCGATGCAGATGCTAGAACTCGCCGAGGCCGCCCTTATCACGCACACCGCGGATGATGCCCAATACGATCCTCACCTCGAGTTGTCTGAAGTAAGCGCGAGCTCCCTTCGTCGGGCGATACACGGGAATGCTGAGGACGTGCAAGCCCTAGCCCGGCGTTTGCACGCGGCTGACCGCTCCGCGATCCATCGGGTTCGTCAAGCTGTTAACGCCCGAAGGACAAACCGCACGGCACGCGCCGTTAAGGGGGTGTTAGCAAGAACCGCAGGCCGGTTCAAGGCCGTGGTCGATCGCTGGGCGGATACGCAGTAGTACCGCGCGCTATGAATAATGCGACGGAAGTTCGAGCGCCACTCGTAACAAACCGGTATCGTCTACGAGCCGAGCAGGTGCATCGCGTGTGGTTTTTGGGTTCAGATTGCGGCAGACGGGAGCGAGCTTGCGGGCTCACCGTCATCGGGTGGGCATTGGGCGCTTCGCGTTGGGGTGTCGTTTGACAGCACGATCGGCGAGGGGATTACACGTGCGGCCCGCAGACGTGTTGAGACATGCCCCACGGGCGCACTCGCCTTTGAGTTCTGAACTGGCTGCTAGCCGAACATGTCGCGAAGCCACTGCAGAGTAGTCCGGCGACCGATGCGCGCAATGGCGTCGGTAAGAGGGATGTCCTTGGGGCAGACCTTCACGCAATTCTGGGCGTTGCCGCAGTCAGCGATTCCGCCTTTGTCCATTAATGCATGCAGGCGCTCCGCGTTAGCATACTTCCCGGTTGGGTGGGAGTTGTGCAGGTCGACCTGCGCGATGGGGGCGGGTCCGATGAAGGCGGACTCTTCATGGTACTGCGGGCAGGCTTCCATACAGCAGCCGCAAGTCATGCAGCGTGAGAAGATGTAACGGATCGACTGTTCAGCGGGCGAGATCAAGGGCGCATGCCTGTGTGTATCCCATGAGCCGTCCATGGGTACCCATGCCTTTACCTTCAGCAGGGCGTCGAACATCTTACTTCGGTCGACCATAAGATCACGAACAACGGGGAATTTTGTGAGGGGTTCGAGGACGATGGGCTGTTCCAGGTCGTCGATGAGTGCGGCACAGGCCTGGCGGGGCACTCCGTTGACGAGCATCGAGCACGCTCCGCAGACCTCCTCCATGCAGTTGCTGTCCCAGACCACCGGGGCCACTCTCTTCCCTTCGACGTTGACCGGGTGCTCGCGCAGGTACATCAGAGTCGAGATCACGTTATGAGCAGGCGAGTAGGGCATCTTAAACTCCTCCCAGTAAACAGCACCCCTCGGGCTCTCCTGCCTCTTTATCTTAAAGTGTATTTCCTTCACCGCCATTCATCGTCTCCAGCGTCGGTGCGCTTGTGTTTATGTTCGCCGTCCCGCAGATCTATCGGTAGTCGCGCGGGGTTTCAGGCGCAAGTACGGAGGTATCCACTTCCTTGTACTCAATCTGCGGACCATCCTCCGTGTGCGTTACCAGTGTATGCTTCAGCCATTTATCGTTGTTCGTTTTCCACTTCGCCTTGTATGCCTCATATTCCGGGTCGCCCTCGAACTTGCCTTCTGGCACCTTGAGTTCGAACTCGGCTTTGAAGTGCGATCCGCGGCACTCGTCGCGTAGGAGTGCGCACTTGGCGATCACCTCGGCCAGTACGATCATGTCGCGGACCTGACGGGCCCAGGGTAGGGACTGGTTGGCCCACATCGACTTGTCGTCCAGCGTGATCCTCCGCGAGCGATCCTTGAGCTTGGCGATTCCATCAAGGGCCTTGTCCAATCCTTCGTTCGTGCGCTCTACGAAGACGTGCTGGCGCATAAGGTCGCCCAGTTCCCCGTGAAGCGTGAAGGCGTTCTCTCCCCCGTCAGAGGAGATGAGGGCGTTGTTAGCATTCTCTTGGCGTTTTCGATGGGCATCGTAGATGCCCTGAGGCAATTCCCCGCATCCTCTGCTCAGGTTTTTCACATAGGCCACGGCGGCATCACCCGCAATCTGCCCGCTGAACGACGTACTCAGCAGGGAGTTAGCCCCAAGGCGGTTTGCACCATGATAGGCGAAGTCACACTCTCCCGCTGCGTACAGGCCGGGGATGCTCGTGGCATGGTTGTTCGGATGAACCCGGGTCATCCCTCCCCCCTTCTCGTCTTTGTCGAAGGTCACCCACAGTCCGCCCATGGAGTAATGGGTGGCAGGGAATATCTTCATCGGACGAGTATAGGGATCCTCGCCGGAGAAGGTTTCATACATTTCCAGTATGCCGCCCAGCCTGCGCTGGAGAAAGTCCTTAGGTTTGTGGGTCAGGTCCAGGTAGACGGCGTCCTGACTGCCTGGACCCAAGCCCATATGGCGGACGACGCGAACGATGGCACGGGAGCCTACGTCCCTGGGCACGGTGTTTCCGTAAGCCGGATACCATTCCTCGAGGAAGTAGAAGCGTTCCTCCTCGGGGATCTCGAGCGGATCCCGTGTATCGCCGGCCTTGCGCGGCACCCAGACTCTACCTCCCTCGCCGCGACACGCCTCCGACATGAGGCGGTGCTTATCGTGCCCCAGCATGCCCGACGGGTGGAACTGTATGAACTCGCCGTTTGCGAACTTCGCTCCCTGTTGGTAAACACGGGACGCCGGTGCCCCCGTCGAGTTGCTGGACATCGTCGACTTCCCGTAGATGAGCGCTAATCCACCGGTGGCCACCACAACCGCATCGGCGCGGAACGTCTGGACCTGCATGTTCATGAGGTGCATCGCGGTGATGCCGCGGCAAACGCCCCCGTCGTCCAGGACGAGCGAAAGAAAGTCCCAGTTCTCGTATTTGGTCACGGTGCCCTCGGCCTCGTGCCGGCGAACCTGCTCATCAACCGCATACAGGAGCTGTTGTCCGGTGGTTGCCCCGGCGAACGCAGTGCGCCGATTCTTGACACCACCGAAGAGACGCTGGTCCATGTCCCCTTCCG
>JBHHXS010000204.1:0-6634 GCA_046757145.1 Phycisphaerae bacterium
GATGCGTAAAGCTGCACCTCGCAGGCCATCTGCACAAAAACAAGGTCGTTGACCGTGGCGGTTATTTCGAAATAGTCACCGGATCCGTGCTCGATCCGCCGCAGCAGGGAAGGGTGATAGAGGTATTCCGAGCGGGCGATGAGGTTGAGCTACGGTACTGGATGTTCTCGCACCTGGACGAGATCGAGCCCCAGGACGAGGCGTCCGCGGGGATGTTTGACGATCCCTTGCTGCCGTTGCGACGTCTAGCAGCCGAATCGGCGGGAGTGCTCCCCCGTGCCGTAGTGTCCGCACCGTAAGTGCACCGGACCGGCGCAGCGCCTTGGAGTCGCGAGAATGACGGTCGGCCCATAGTTGACATGCGGGCGAAATGTCTATATATGGGTAGTGTTATCGAGGAATTCATCGAAACATGCTCTCTTTGACAAGCAAATACGCCATGCGAGCCGTGATCTGCCTGACGCAGCTTGCGGACGAATCTCCCGTTTCCGGCAAATGCATCGCCGAACGCGCCAGCATCCCGCCCAAGTACCTCTCGAAAATCCTCGGTGATCTTGTGCGCTGCGGCGTGCTGGTGTCAACGCGCGGAAAGAAAGGGGGGTTCCGCCTCGCACGGCCGCCGACGAAAATCTCGCTCCACGACGTACTTGCGCCGTTTGAAGCTGCGCTGGTCACCCCGCGCACGTGTCCGTTCGGCAACATGACGTGCAGCGACGAGAACCCTTGCCTCGGGCATGACGAGTGGAAGAAGGTTCTCGAGCGATACACCACCTTTCTTAGCCGTACGTCGATTCATCACGTCGCAGTCAGCAAGCGCGTCCGACCGGGGCGGGGCCCGGCGAAGCGAAGGTCGAAAACCAAGTAGCGCGAACGTCCCGGCTGATCTGCGGCAAGAGCCCTCGCTGCGACTGCCGGCGAAGGCGAGGATGAAGCCCTCTCGTCCACAACGCCGCCACTGGGAAACCGATGTCGCGCGCTTCGTCACTCACAACACATCCCGGGGGGAGCTTGTCCGTGCCCCACCAATCGCCTAGCGATCGCCGGGCCCAACCTCCGCGGTCGTCCTGCACCGTAGCTCTGCCAGGAAACGATCCATGGGCACAAGCCGTGCGCAGGACTCGGCCTTGCACGGTACAGGTGCGACGACACCCTATCGCCCGATCAGCTTCAACTGAATCGCCCTGAAGTCCTTCAAGTCGAAATCGCCGTCCAGGTCAAAATCGGTAAGGGAGCAGCACGGATCACGGTATAGCGGCGGATCGCATGGCGGACCGGGGCATGGTCTCGAGATACAGACGAAGGCGCGAGAGTAATCAGCCAGACTTACGAATCCGTCTCCGTCAAGGTCGCCGGCGGCGTCACAGGCGTCGGGTATGAGATTGCTGTTGCAGTCCGGGGTGACCGGGGCGACTTCATACTCAAGAGACACGCTGATGTACGAAGCCGAGCCACATTGCCCTGCCGTTACCGCCGGGCTGGGGATCATTCTTATAGTCAAGGTCCCGCGGGCGACGAGCTGGTTGAACGATTCCGCCGGCATGACAATCTGATCCACATCTGGAGGGTCAGAGCAATCGGACGCCCCCGACGTAAAAACGTCCCCGCCGGCGATGAGGTTGTTGTTGACGGTGACGCTCACGTATTCGCTCTCGGCCGCAAGGTTGGCAGAAGCCGTGAAAACGAAGGTTACGTCACTGACGGCCGGCGGCGGAGCGGGGATGGAGTATGATTGGATTGACCCGAAATGCAGCGGCGAAAGGCGTGCTGAGGCGGCCAGGAAGGTGTGTGCGACTTCGCAGGCGTCCACCAGGCCGTCGGCATTGCAATCGCGCTCGCATTCGTCCGGTATGCCGTTGGTGTTGCAATCGGAAGCCAGTCCGCTCGTGGTTTCCTCCAGGTCGTCCAGGTTGTTCCCGTTGCAGTCAGCTCTCAGCGCGCCGATGGTGTCGATGATGCCGTATCCGAGGACATAGCTTGGGTCGTAGGTCCCCATCGCGGTGTAGTAGTCCGCGGTCTCGAAGAGCGCCTGACGCATCTTCTGAACGGTCCAGTTGGGGTAAGCGTCGACCAGACAGGCGACGGCACCGGCAACGAGCGGGGTCGATAACGACGTTCCGCTGACGCCTCGGTAGCCTGCGTTGTCGCCGATATCGACCGTAGCCGTGCCGACCCCGCGTGCGAGCACTTCTGGCTTTACCCGCCCGTCAGCCGTCGGGCCATCGGAGCTGAAAGCCGCGATCGTACCCGCGGCATCGACGGCGCCGACGGTAATCACCTCGAACGCGTCTGCAGGCGCGAGTAGCGTGGACGTAAGCGGGTCGGTGTCGTGGTAGCCGTTGCCAGCCGCGTTACAGCAGTGCAGCCCGTTGGCCGTCGCGACGTTCACCCCGATCGTGGTGATTGCGGTAAGCCCGTCAAGGTCCGCCTGAGTGTAGGAATCGTTAGGGTCATCGAACTCCAGATAGGCCAGAGATGCCGTCGCTACGTCACCGCCGTGCGCCTCAATGAATTCGAGTCCAGCTATATAGTTGTCCTCCTCGCCGCGATACTCGGCGGCTGTGTCCTCCGTCTTGCACAAGATAAACGATGCATCAAAAGCGGCACCGACGAGTGATTCGGGCTTGTATGCTCCGAGCGTGCCGAGCACATACGTTCCGTGGGTGTATTGAGCACCGGGATCGCCTATGTCGCTGTCGGTGTTGGGGTCGTTGTTGACAAAATCCCACTCCGCTACAACCTTCAGCGGATGGGTGGGGTCGTTGAACGCCTCATGTGTTCTATGAAACCCGGTATCGAGGATGCCTATAACCACGTTCCTGCCGGTGAATCCCATGGCGTGGAGGGGGAGCAGATCGATCTGCGCCAACTGCGCCCCGGCAAGCCCGTAGAACGCCGCCGGACCCTGCGCCCGTCCAGAGAGTCCGGGCTGATCGTTGGCAAACACCTCGACGGCTACACTGCGAACCGGGTCGGTAACGCGCCATCGACGCACCGGCTGGACGAGCCTCACGAACGGTAGCCGCTGCAGTTGCAGAATCTGCGTCGCCGTCGCATTGACACTGACGCCGTTAATCCATCGACTGACGACGTGAATGCGGGCACCGGTAGCCTCGACTTGAGCGGCGTATGCAGCGACTACCGGCAGATCGTACTCGTCGAACAGCCCCGCCCGCGATCGCCTCTTCAGCCTCCGCTCGATCGCCCTGGTGTTGTACGTCACCTGCAGCGCATCGATCAGACGGTGGTAGCTGCGCAGCGACGTGATCCCCTTATCCTTGAACAACACCCACGCTTTTACGGGTTCCGCCTGGCCGGCTTCGTCCAGCTGTCTCGCGAGCAGCGGGTGGACCTTCGTGAGGGCTCCGCGCCATGCGGTCACCCGCACGGCAACGTCATAAACGCTCTTGAAGCGCGCGGGCGCCGCGGCGGGCTCCGCGTGCGAACTCCCGCCGACCTGCGCCAACGCCGCCAAGCACGCTGTCGCAGCCAACATATGACGACGGACTCTTCCGGTAGGAGCGTTGGTTTGTTTCACCTGCCCGTCCCCCGAGCTCGCTCAAGCCCCCCAAAGCGCAGCGCGCAAAGCAACTGTTGCGTGGAGAGGAGGTCCCCATCCCCAGTTCCCCGGCTATGCTGCAGGCAACCGCCGTACGGCCCGCCGGCGATCGTACCGCAGGTCGCGGCTCTTCACGCCTGGAGCAGGCGACAACGGGCTTAATAGCGCCGCCCATAGGCGCCACCATGCACTATTATAGCGGTCGAACGCACACCATGGTAGGGTCCATAGTGATTGTTCGTCGCGGTCCCTTAGTGGCGTCGGCCAATCCAGGCATGATACGCGGCGTGATCGGCGACGATTGACGAAAGGCATTGACACGCAGGCTGCTGTCGGCATGACGGTTCCTCGGCTGGTTTTCATATTCGGGTGCACCGGTTCAGGAAAAGGTGCCCTCGGGCGCGAACTGGCCCGTCGGACCGGGGGAGAGATCATCAGCGTCGACTCGATGAAAGTGTACAGGCGGATGGACATCGGGACCGCGAAACCGTCACTCGAGGTTCGTAAGGCAATTCCACATCACCTGATAGACGTGGTGGAACCCTCGGAGGAGTTCTCGGTGGCCCAGTACGTCGCCCGTGCCCGGACGGCAATTGCAGATGTGCACGCGCGTGGTAAGCCTATTCTCCTGGTCGGTGGAACGCCTCTGTACATCAAGGCGCTCACTGAAGGATTGTTCGAAGGACCTGGAGCCGACGCGCAGATACGTAACAAGCTGCAGCAGACGGCTGAACGCGAGGGATACGACGCTCTCTACAGGCGCTTGCTGACGGTTGACCCCGTGGCCGCAAATCGGATACACCCAAACGATCTGCGCCGGATTGTGCGAGCTCTTGAGGTTTACGAACTCACCGGGCGGACGATCAGTGAGCTTCAAACCCAGTGGAGTCACCCTGCAAGACCGCTTGTCCAACATCCGCAGCACTCCGGAGGGGGCGATCCGGGAGGTCCGCCACGAGGCCCAGAAACGGACGCCGGACGGTACGAGTGCCTGTTCATATGGCTAAGACGTCAGCGTGAGGATCAGAATCATCGCACCAACACGCGCGTGCGGGGTATGATTGAGCTAGGCCTTGTGGAAGAAGTGAAGGCGCTTCTGGCGGAACCGGCGCCGCTCAGCCCGACGGCCCGCCAAGCACTGGGCTACGCCGAGATCGTTCAGCACCTCCGCGGCGAACTGTCTCTTGCGGACGCGACGGAAATGATCAAAATCAATACAAGGAGGTTTGCGAAAGCGCAGCGTACCTGGTTCAGGAGGTTCAGCGGATCCGTCTGGGTCGATGTGGAACCCATGCAGTCCGCAGCCGACGTGGCAGAGCGGCTGCTCAGCCGCGGACTTACGACGTCCGACGGCCGTAAAGTCGACCCGGGCGAGTACGGTCTTTTGGACGCTTAGGTTCATCGACGTACAGGCACATGGCCGGTATTACGGAAATGACCAACTGGGCGGTCGACCTGATCGACGTGCGCAAGACGTATGGGCGGTCCATCGAAGCGCTGCGCGGTGTGAACATTCAGGTCGGACGGGGGGAGATCTTCGGACTTCTAGGCCCGAACGGAGCGGGCAAAACCACACTGGTTAAGATCATGATGACGGTGGTGAGGCCGACCAGTGCATACGGTACTATTCTGGGTCGGCCGTTGGGCCACCGCGGGAAGCTGGCGCAGACCGGCTACCTGCCTGAGAGCCCGCGCTTTCCGCCATACCTTACGGGTCGACAGGTGCTGGAGTACTACGCCGCCCTGGCTAGGGTTCCTTCGGCCCGCCGGAAGGAAAACGCCGAGCGTCTGCTGGACAGGCTTTGGCTTACTCAGTGGGGCGCGGCGCGGATCGACAAGTATTCGAAAGGCATGCTCCAGCGCCTGGGGATCGCCCAAGCACTTATGAATGACCCGGAGCTGCTCGTCCTGGATGAACCCACGGACGGGCTTGATCCCGTCGGTCGCCGCGACGTGCGCGAGCTTCTGCAGGAGCTGAAAGGCAAGGGAACGACGGTGTTCCTCAACTCCCACCTGCTGAGTGAGTTGGAGATGGTGTGCCACCGCGTCGCCATACTTGTCGACGGCCTAGTGGCCCGACAGGGTAAGCTGAACGAACTTACCGAGAGAACGCTCGAGTACCGCGTGTCATTTCGTGGAGAGATCAGCCCACTCCGCGACAAGCTCAAGGCCATCGGCGCGTCAGTGGATGGCGGCGTCATCAGCGTGTCGGGCAACGACGCTGACCAGGTCAACGCGGTTATCGACCTTCTGCGCGGTGCGAGAATACCGATCGAAGCGGTTGAGCCCCACCGCTTCACGCTTGAAGACATTCTCGTGCAGGCGGTGGACGAACACAAGATACCTCCGACGGCAAGACGGGTACAGGCCTGAAATGCCTTACTGGGCACTGCTTGTAGACAACTTCCGCGAGTCCCGCGATGGAAAGATCTTCCGCGTCATGCTGGGGATTTCGATCCTGTGCGCGGCGGCGATGTGCTGCGTCGGGTTCGAGCCTGACAAAGTGACCATCCTGTTCGGGATGTGGGAATACAAGACGGACTTCTTCACGAATAATGGGGTCCTGAACGACAGCCTGATCGCAGGCGTCGTCGTGGGCGGCATCATGGATACGCTCCTGGGGCAGATCGGGATCATACTGGTGATCATCGCCACGGCCGGGTTCTTTCCAGCCTGGATGGAACGTGGCGCGATCGATCTCGTGGTGTCGAAGCCGGTGCGGAGGTGGCAACTGTTTCTGGGAAGGTATGTCGCGAGCATGGCATTCATCCTGTTCCACGCAACTGTGTTCGTGCTGCTCACCTTTCTGGTGGTGGGTCTGCGCTGGGGCGTGTGGATGCCCGGGTACCTGCTGGCTATCCCTCTCGTCGTATTGTTGTTCTCGTACCTCTACTGTGTATCGGTTCTAGCGGCTGTCGTGTTCCGCAGCACGGTTTCGTCTGCTTTGTTGGCGCTCATCGCCTGGGTCGCCTTTTCCAGCATCCAAACCATGGACGACGCCTTCACGCTTTTCCCGGAGTGGCAGGAGTATCGCACTGTTTGCAAAAGCGCACACATCGCACGGTGGATCGTGCCCAA
>JBHHXS010000205.1:0-6558 GCA_046757145.1 Phycisphaerae bacterium
GTGTTTAAGACCTACAAATGCACCCCAGGCATGGGAGGTCGGCTCCGTGCCCCCCGGGCCGCGCACAACCGCCTCATCCGGTGCCGGATGGCGTCCATGCGCCCATTCCCCAAGCCCGACCGCCGGCATGCCGAGACCCACGGAAACGATCGGAGCCTAACGCATAACCAGACCGGTGATCCTCGCTTCGAAGATAAGCCGGCCGTCCGTAACGCCCTGCACATCGGCGCAGATGCGCCGCGGGCGAATCTCCCTCACGACGCAGATGAGATACAGACGGCTCCCAGGTCTTAGCGCCTCGCGGAACTTGCAGCCGTCGACGCCCCCGAACGCCACAAACCCTTCGGGCTCCCCGCCCAACTTGGCAAGCAACGCGGCCATCTGGGCGGCCATCTCCAGCATCAAGACGCCGGGCAGAAGTGGTCGCCCGGGTACGTGACCGCGGAACCACCAATCGCCTTCGCGCAGGTCGCAATACCCGACAGCGACTCCGCCCGGCTGATCCAGGTGGCACACTCCCTGGAGCAGCATGAATTCGTGCCGGTGCGGAAGATACGCGTAGATCTGGTCCTGTGTGAGGCAGACGCTGTCCAAGTCGATTGCGTCGAGCTCAATCAACAGCGGTGGGGGCATAATCGCTCCGTTTTCGCAGGGCCGCAGGCTACCCGACCCCGCGTGCCTCGTTGACGGGTCCGCGCGCCGATTGTGTTAAAGTGGCGGTTGCGGTTGGGAGCAGACAGTATCAGGCAGGGTCCTGAGAGCGAACCTCAAGCACCCTTTTTCGGACGAGCTGGGCCGCTTCCTTGATTTCCTGCATTGCCTTGCGGACGCGCGTGCCGGCCGCCTTGTTCCCGCCCGATGCCTTGCGGACATCGTCAGCGGTGGCCTCCACCAGTTCTCTTAGGTGTTCGTAATCGTTCAGCAAAGATGGCTCTCCGAGTATCCTTTTGGGTAGAACGCTGGAATTCACTTTAACGTAAACCAAGACCGCGGCGCGGAGTTTATCAAAGTGTGGCTGCCCTCGCAAAGCAAAATCCCCGCAAAAGCTCATTTGTCGGGTGGCGCTGCCAGACCACGTGGCAAGGCCCCGGCGGGGTAATATGGTGTTTTTCAGAAGGTCGCGCGAGCGGTGTGGATAGTCTGTAAACTATTGTGATACATAAGTTTGTTGGTATATGGACGTGTAAAGTGCGGGCCCCGCTACCAGCACAGGTAGACGCTATCGCGATGAGCAGCAGTACTAATAAAGGCGGATTATCCTGCCCGTGATGCCTCGCTCGGGACGGCGTGTCAGCCGGTCTTATTCGTACAGCTTGTGCCGACGATCATCCGATATCCGCACCGGCGCGTGTGGAGACGCTGGCTAACAAGACTTCATTTTCCGGTGAGCGATGTGGCGGCAGTTGTTTAGGCACGGAGGCCTTCTAATCGTACTGTCGGCGGCGCGGGCCGATACACCTCCTGACAGGCACCCTGTGGTAGTCCAGTCCCGCATGTTTGACATCGAGTACACGGTCAACGACGACGCGCTGCCGCTAGACTCGGTGCAGATGTGGTACACGCGAGATCGGGGGCGAACCTGGCAAAGCTACGGGTTCGACCATGATAGGCAGTCGCCGTTCTCATTTCATGCTCAGGAGGAGGGGCTGTTCGGGTTCTATCTAGTCCTGCAAAATGCCACGGGTGCTTCGGGGCCTCCGCCAATACCCGGCTCGGAAGCGCAGCAATGGGTCATGGTGGACTACACCGCCCCCGTCGTGCAACTACATGCGCTTCGGCAGACCACGTTGCTGGCCCAACGCGTTCTGCAGATCCGCTGGACAGCCATCGACGCCCACCTGGTAGCCCGCCCCGTGGAAATCGCCTATCGACGCCCGCCCGCAATGGAGTGGCTGCCGGTGACGATCGACCCGCTTGCTAACACCGGGAGGTATGACTGGCGGCTGCCGGAGGATCTTCTCGGGCGGCTCGCGGTGCGGATCACGGTGAGCGATCAAGGCACACACCGTGTGGAAAGCAACGAGCAGACCATAGAGCTTACTGAGATCAGCCCCGCATATGGTGGATCGGAGCCGGGATCGCGGGGTGAAAGCGAGGTGTGGGAGGTTCCCGCGACCGGGCCTGGTTCAGCGCGGGCGAAGGCGCGAGCCGCGGGGCTCTTTGCCGACGCGCGTGCCATGCGTGAGCGCGGCGACTATCGGGCGGCGATCGCGCGCCTGCGCGAGGCGGCGCGACTGGCTCCACGGAGGAGTGAGACCTTTGCGGAGATGGCGGGAATCCTCTACATTCTGGGCGACTTCGACAGCGCACTTGATGCCTATGAGATCGCCCTGCAACAGCGGCCTTCAATGCGAAAGGCGTTGCAGGGTATCGCAAGAGTCTACCGACAGAGGCAAGACTACAACTCGGCCGCCCGCCATCTGCGGACGATTCTGCGATACAACCCTCACGACGCGGAGGTATGGATGAATCTAGGCGATATCGCCATCTATCAAGGTGATGAGATTCTAGCCCGGGACTGTTACAGGCGTGCCGCGGAGACCGATCCGCAGCAGAAGGAGATCACGGAGGCTGCGCGCAAGCGTCTCGCGCTGATGCAGGAGGTGTCGCGGAGCTATCGGCCCGCGGGGCAATGAAGCGATGAACCCCCCGTTCCGCGCGTTCCATCACGTCTATGCCGTGGCAGGCCCCGATCGGTTCCTGCGCAACGAGGCGATCGAATCGATCGTCGCGGGCGTGACCGGAGAGATTGAAGCCCTCGGCCCGATGCGCGTTGACGGAGCGGATGCCGAACTGGCGGAAGTGTGTGACGAACTGCGCACCTTCTCTTTGCTGGGCGGAAGGCGTCTGGTCATCGTGGACGATGCCGACTGTTTCATAAGCGCTCACCGCAGCGCGTTGGAGCGTTACTGCAGCGATCCGGCTGAGACCGGGACGCTGATCTTGGCATGCAACACGCTTCCCAAGAATACTCGACTGTACAAGATCATCGGCAAATGCGGCGCCGTCATTCATTGCCATCCGCCGGACAAACGCGCCGTGCTGGGGTGGATCAAGCGCCGGGCGCGCGAGAAACACGACAAGGAGGTCACAGCAGAGGCGGCACGGGCATTGCGCGAGCACCTGGGCGACTCACCCGGCGTTCTCGCGGCGGAGCTCACGAAACTGGCGGCCTACGTCGGCCGGAGGCCCGATATAACACCTGCAGACATCGATGCACTGACCGGGCATCACCGCGAAGAGAAGGTGTTCGCGGTGACCGATGCGCTCTCAGCAGGTGACACGGCCGGTGCACTACGTCACTGGGAGCAGGTGCTGGCGACCGACCGGGCGGCGCCCGCGCGGGCTATTGCCGGGCTGGCATGGGGCGTGCGACGGCTGCTTGAAGCCAAGCGTGACCTGGACGCGGGAGTAACGATGCGCGAGGTGGCCCGCCGCTTGTACGCTGATCCGAACACCCTCGAACGGAGACTCGCCCGCAAGTACATCAAGATGTTGGAGGAACAGCAGCATGATCTGCTAAGGGCGGACCTCGCAATCAAAACCGGCGCCGCTACCGTCGACAGCGTGGTGGAAAGGTTCATCGTGAAGCACAGCATCGGCAGTACGTCATCCGCATATGCGCGTGCAGGAAGCTAGGATATGACTCGCAGCTTCGGCATGTTTCGGGTCGGATTGTGGTCGACCATGATCTGCATGGGTCTGCTCAGCGGGTGCGCGACGCCCCGGTTGAGACTCACCGGCCACCCTGACCAAGCCGCCGGCGCAGCGGTCGGCGAACATCGAGAAGCGAATCGTGGGGCGGCAACAGGCGACGCGGGGAGGGGCGGTGGTGAGCAGGGCGCGCTGCTGTCGGCCGTCGAGGAATTCCTTCGCAGAACAGAGGATTACACGTGGCCGCCCACCGATGAGCAGACCCATGCTGATCGTACGAAGACGGCGAACCGTCAACGGACCAGCTCCGGCGCCTCGCCTACGAATGCCCGGGATGGCGGGACGGCAAAACCAGTGGGTCGTAGAACAGCCCAGGCAAGCGGGCCGGTGCACTCATCCGGTCTGGTCAACGCCGCTCCCCTCCCCGGTAGCTCGTCGTCGGCAAGGCCGGTGCTTCCAGCGGCCGTTGCCAACACACGGGTGACCCTTACAGATAGTGATATCGGCCTACGCACACCTGCGCTGCCGGTTCTGGGATCGGTTGGAGTGCGCTCTGCGGTCCCACTGGTTGCTGAGCCCACGGAGCCGGCGGAATCCAGCACAAGCAACCACCCACTCGACGTTGACCCCGCGCGTGCAATTAGACCCGAGGATGCCCTGGTCAGGGAGCTCGAAGCGCGGGCGGAACAGACGGCCGACTTCGACTCTCTATGGACCCTTTCGTTGGTTCAGGCTGCGCTGAACCGCATCAGTGAGCTTCCCGCCTCGGCCATGGTGCTTTCGGACCCGGCAAAGCAGATTCTGGGCAGTGTCATTCGGTTGATCGCATCTGCGAGAACCGCGGCACGCGATCCGCTGCAGGTTGGAGACGGCGCCCTGCGTCGTGCGGAAGAGCTCCGCCAGACGCTCGCCGATCGGGCGGACCCCGAAATACCGATTGTAGCTCTCTGTCGAAAGGTCGTTACTTACGGTGTGTACGAGGAGATGCCCGAGGAGGACTTCATTGCGGGACGCCCTACTCAGACCATTGTCTATTCTGAGATTCGCAACCTGCGCTCCGAGAAGACTCCGGACGGGCAGTTCCGCACGCTGCTCGCCACGCGACTTGAAATGCTCACGCCGGATGGTAGATCGGTGTGGCAGCAGGAAGAGCCCGACATTGAGGATGTCTGCCGCAGACGCCGAACGGACTTCTTCGTCGCGCAGAGAATCACATTGCCCGCAACGTTGAGCGAGGGAGATTATATCCTCAAGGTTTTCGCCGAGGACAAGCTCTCGGGCAAGGCCAACGAGGCGTCGCATCCGTTGACCCTACATTCTCCGATCTAAGCACTTCGCTTTACCGCCGCCGAGAGGCACGCCCCGCAGGATCGCCGGATGGGCCGCCATGCGGTGGGTCTTTCGGGTGTCAGCCTGCGGAGTTGGTCGACAAGGCGGCGCCCTCGATCAGGATCCACATAGTCCGGTCCCTATCAGTGGCGACGGGCCTACAGGTGAGAGGGACAGGGCAGGTCGGACCCCGACGCAATCTCCTCTACAGCAATGATCACAGATGACTCGGCGCCTATCCCGATGACAGGCGCTCGAGGCATCGCGCAAGCTGAACTCGGCGGGTCGGCGCATTCCCTGGAATAAGCTCGCGCGTCAGTTTGGTATTGAGACATGATCCTGCCGTCGGGTCGAGTGCTTCACCGCAGTGCGCTTAAGGCATCGGGATCCTTGGCGAAGCGAAGAACGGTTTCTCTCGCTATCAGACCCATTGACGCCAGACGCTGCAGGTCGTCATCGAGTGTTACCATGCCGTCCCGCTTGCCGGTCTGTATGGCTGACTCGATCGACTCGATCTTGCCGAACTTGATCCCTATTCGGACGGGCTGGTTGACGTGCAGGACCTCCATGGCAAGCACTCGCTTCCCCCCGGGGTTGACCGAGGGCAGGAGGTGCTGGCTGACCACCGTGCGCAAGGAAAGCGCGAGTTGGGTTCTAACATCGTCTTGGGCGTCGTGGGGGAACAGGTCGACAAGTCTGGTGATTGCCCCTTTGGCGTCTTTGGTGTGTAGAGTAGTCAGGATGAGATGGCCGGTTTCCGCAGCGCTGATGGCCATCCGGGCGGTGTCACGATCGCGAATCTCGCCGATGAGTACTACGTCAGGGTCCTGGCGCAAGCCGTACTTGAGACCGTCATAAAACGAATCCACATCTCGCCCGACCTCTCGCTGGACGATCATGCTGGCGCTGATGGGTTGATGCACGTACTCGATGGGCTCCTCGACGGTAATAATGCGGTGCTCGCCCCTGCGGTTGAGCAGATCTACCAGCGCTGCCAAGGTGGTCGTCTTACCCGAGCCGGTGACGCCCGTGATGATTACCAGCCCATTTCGATGGGCGACCATTCGCTGGGCCAACGCCTCGGAGAAACCCATCCATTCGAACGATGGAATACCGTTGGGTACGTGCCGTAAAGCCGCGCACCAGCTCCCCTGGGCGAGGAAGACATTCGCCCGGAATCTGCAGGGCGCGCCTTTGTGCTCGAGTGAGATGGAGCAGTCGAAGTTCTTGCCGTCGCTCAACCGGGCTGCCAACCTGCGCGGGAGGATCGAGACGACCATGTCTCTTACGTACTCGGCGGTAAGCATTTGTGAGCCGGCGGGTTCCAGCCGCCCATGCACGCGGTAGGTCGGAGGGTAACCGGGGACCAAATGGACATCGGACGCCTCCCTGTCAGCGGCGTCGCGGAGCAAGGCCTGTATGTCCGGAGCGGGGTCAGTGTTGCTTGTTCGCGAGCACGCTGCCATGTTCGTATTATACCCTCAGTGCCCACCCCGGGTGCATCTGACTCGGACCCTCCCCAGGGTCTTTCAATAGTCGTCTTTGGCGTGGATCAGGGCCAGGGCTTCGTGCGGT
>JBHHXS010000206.1:0-6532 GCA_046757145.1 Phycisphaerae bacterium
CCTACGCCCGGGCCAGCGAGGAGGTGCGACAGGATCTGGAGCGCGTCCGAGTTGGTGTTAGGCGACACATGATGTGGCACGGGCGCGAGAGGCAGGCGCAGACGTACTACCGAAAGTCGCTGGAGCATTTCACCGGCGGAGATTCGCGGCGCGCCCTGTGGGACGTTCGCATGGCCTTACATAACGATCCCAGCTTCGTTTCCGCTATTGAGTTGCAGGAGGAGATTCTGGCCAAGCGTGAATGGGAGGATGACGGGACGGCAACACGTGATTTCATCCACCGACTCATCATGAAGTCGCAGGGGCTGGACAAGGCCGATTTCGACAGGCCTGTGCCGCCCTTTACCTGTCCGGCCGAAATCCCGGTGCCGCCTGTATCGGGTGAAGGAGGCGGCAACGATGGGCGGTAGGCGGCGGCGTGCGCGTGCGGGTCGGACCGTGCGTGGCGTAACGTTCATCATGTTGTTCGCGGGCACGGCGGGCGTCCTGCAGTCGGCGGGGTGCACCTCTCATGCGCAGCGTCGGATCGAAGCCGAGCGACGCTGGAACCGCGTTCGTGCCCGAGTGAAGTATCAGTTGGCGGCCCAGTATTACGACCGTGGCGAGATCGATGAGGCCATCGAGGCCATCAACGGTGCAATCGCCTCCGATCCGTCCTCAGCCGACCAGTTCCTTCTCCTCGCCCGTTGCCATCTGGAGCAAGGGCGATCGATTTCGGCGCGGGCGGCGGCAGAGCAGGCCAGGCAGCGCGCGCCGCGCGCGGCGGCGGTCTACTATATGCTTGGAGTCATTGCCGAACGCGCCGGAGAATTGGATAATGCTCTAAACCATTATCACCGCGCCAGAATGTGCGAGGAAGCGGTTGTTGATTACATCGTAGCTGAAGCCGAGTGCCTTACGGCGTTGAACCGTCCTCAAGAGGCTATAGAGCTGGTGTCAAGCAGCATCGGGCGCGTCGACTCGGACGGAACGCTCGAGATGCTGGCGGCGCACATCCACCTTCTTCTTGGAGATAGAGTGCAGGCGCTGCGCAATCTTGAGTCGGCGGTGGATCAGAGCGGATGCATCAGATGGGATAGCGATCACCCGGTCGCCTGTTCCAGAATGATAGAAGAGTACGGCCGGCTTCTGGTCGAGATGGGGAGGTACGTGGAAGCCGTCACCCTCCTTCGACCGCTGGTCGAAACCGGTCGCGACCCGCCGCAATCGGTCGTGGCCGCCTTGTGCACCGCGTATTTGGCAGACGGGCGCGTACGGGAGGCTCAACGCGTCTTGCGGAAGGAGGTGGAGCGCCGGCCCGATGGGGCGACAAGCTGGATGCTTCTTGCCCGAGTGAGCATCATGACGGAGGATTGGATGACGGCCCGCCACTGCGCAGAGGTACTGCAACGCCTGGAGCCGAATAGAAGTGACGTACACCTGCTGCGCGGCTTCGTGTGCTGGATGCAGCAGGACCTTGAGGAGGCGGTCAAGTCATTAGAGCAAGCCTTGGCGATTGATCCGGCAGATCCCTTGCTGCACTGTCTAACCGGCAGGGTGCTGGAGGAAAGCGGGCATTCCAGCGAGGTTGCTGAAGCACATTACCGGCGGGCGCTGCGGATCGAGCCGCAATACGCATGGGCCCTGCAACTTCTTGACTCTTCCGAACGTGAGCCGATCAGCGCCCCCCGCCTGAAGGATTATCCGGCTCCGTCGCGCCCGGTCCGAACGGGGGGTACGCAGCGATGAGCGTGACCACCGTCCGTAAAGGCAGCGTCTGCGTGGTCAGTGTAGACGGCGCGTTGACCAGCGACTGCGTCGAGCAGTTCGGCGAACAGGTCAGGCAGGCGTTCGCAGACGGGGCACACGACTTTGTGGTAGACATGTCGGAGGCCACGGGCATAAACAGCAAAGGTCTGGAAGCGCTGACTCGGCTCAGGCGTGAATGCGACGAGCGGCTGGGGATGATCAAGCTCTGCAGTTTATCTCCCGTCCTGAAGAAGATACTGGAGATAACGCGGCTCACCGGGCGGTTCGAGCAGTACGAGGCGCTTCCAGAAGCCCTCGAGAGCTTCAAGTAGAGCGCTGACATGGGTGAAGCGGTAGCGGTCAAGCATGCCAAGCCGATAGGCGAGGTTCTCGTCGAGCGTGGCCTGCTCACCAGCAAGCAGATTGACGAGGCTCTCACCGAACAGGCTCGCGCCGGTACCCGCAAACTGCTGGGTGAGATTGTCGTCGATCTTGGCTTCTGCAGCGCAGCGGACGTAGCCGAGGCCCTTGCGGCTTCCTATGATGTGCCGTTTGCGCGTATCACGCCTGACCTGGTTGATCCGAACACGCTCAGCGCGCTTCCACGAGATTTCATCATTGGCAATTCCGTTCTGCCGCTTTTCAAAGTCGACAACATCCTGACAGTTGCCGTGACCGAGCCCTCCAACGTGTTCTTGCTCGAAGAGATCGCGCAACTGGCAGGCTGTCCCGTCCAAATCGTCGCAACAGTCAAGTCCGACATAGAGGAGGCGCTTCAGGATTGCCAACCCGGCCTGGACGGCATCGTTCTGGAGGGCATCCTCAAGGGCCACGACGGCTCCAACCAAAGCAGCGCGGATGCGAAGGTCGCGGACTCCTCCTCCGTGGACGCCGAGTCGATGCAGGGGGAGGCCCCGGTCGTCCAACTGGTTAAACATCTGATTGTCTCTGCGGTTCGCGAGGGTGCCAGCGACATACACATAGAGCCGGACGACCGGGCATTGAGGGTGCGTTACCGCATTGACGGCACGCTCATGGAGAAACTGCGTCCTCCCTACCAGATGCACGCGGCTATAGTGTCTCGCATTAAGATCATGGCGGGTCTTGACATCTCCGAGCGACGTCTCCCACAGGACGGGGCGATAAGTACGCGGGTGGAGGACAGCCGCGTCGACCTGCGCGTTTCAACACTGCCCAACAAGTTCGGCGAGAAGGTCGTCATCAGGGTGATTGACACGCGCAACACGCTGGTGAGCTTGGACAAGCTTGGAATGTCTAGTGCGGTCTACGACGCCTTCGTCTGCGAGGTACGCAAACCGCACGGCATCACTCTTGTAACCGGGCCCACGGGCAGCGGCAAGAGCACCACGCTTTACGCGGTGCTGAACGAGATCAACGACGCAGCCATCAACGTCTGCACCGTCGAGGACCCCGTAGAGTTCCAGATTGCCGGTGTTAACCAGTTCCAGGTGCACGAGAAGATCGGGTTGAGCTTCGCCAACGTGCTGCGCTCGCTGCTCCGGCAGGATCCCGATGTCATCATGCTCGGGGAGATCCGCGATTCGGAGACGGCCCGCATCGCCATCCAGGCTGCTCTGACCGGACACCTCGTTCTGTCCACGCTCCACACGAACGATTCTGCTAGTGCCGTTACGCGCCTGCACAACCTCAACGTGGAGTCCTATCTGATAAGTGCATCCTTAGTCGCGATTCTCGCCCAACGCCTGGTACGGGCGATTTGCCCGGACTGCCGACGGGAGGTGGAACCGTCTCCCGCGGCACTTCACAGCGTAGAGAGGCTGAACGTACGCCTGGACAAGCTGTTCGAGGGGCGTGGGTGCTCCAGATGCAACCAGACCGGGATGAGAGGGCGCGTGGGCATCTATGAGCTGTTGGTACCGGATGACGAGCTGCGCGACGCGATCGCTGCCGGCGCTCCGCTGGGGACCATTCGCGCGCGTGCCGAAGCGTTGGGCATGAGGACACTGTTGGAAGCAGGCTTCGATGCCATACGGGAAGGAAAAACGACGCTCGACGAGGTGCTCAGGGTTACGTGTGGATGACACATCCGGCGAATGCTCGCGCGCCTAGGCGCGTATTCGCACAACCGCCAGGCATTGGGGAGTAGCTGATGGAAGGAGACAGTGCATTCCTGTCGTTGGTGGCAGCGGCAAAGCAGGCGGGCGCCTCCGACCTGCTGCTGGCTGCGGGTGCTCCGCCCACAGTCTACGTTCACACCTGCATGAAAGCGATGTCCGAAGAGCCTCTAAGCGCTGCCCAACTCTTCGACATGATCACGGCGTTTCTTACCGAGAAGCAGCGGGAGCGGCTTGAGCTGCGCAGAGATCTCGACTTTTCGTTCGGCCACCACGAAGTGGGTCGCTTCCGGGTCAATATTCACTACCAGCGTAGGTCGCTTGCTGTCGCAGTTCGCCTGATCAACTCCGACATCCCCGACCTGGACCAACTGAACCTCCCGGCGCGGATCGCCGACCTGGCCGATCTGCCCCGGGGACTTGTGCTGATCACCGGTCCGACGGGCTCCGGTAAGAGCACGACGCTAGCGGCCTTGATCGAACGCATGAACCGTTGGCGGCGCGCTCATGTCATTACCCTTGAAGACCCGATCGAGTTTGCATTCGTCAACAAGAACTCGATTATCGAGCAGCGTGAGATCGGTGACGATTCCCCCTCCTTCGCGGAGGCGTTGCGCCATGTCGTTCGTCAGAAGCCCGACGTCATCCTGGTCGGCGAGATGCGCGACCCGGAGACCATTTCCGCGACGCTCACGGCGGCGGAGACGGGACACCTGGTGCTGGCGACGTTGCACACGGCCACGGCCTCGAGAACCGTCGAGCGCATCGTCGATGCCTTCGACTCGCGAGGTCGCGAGCATATTCGTGCCCAGTTGAGCGGGTCGTTGCGGGCCATCGTCTGCCAGACGCTGTTCAGCAATGAGAAGGACGTGGGTATGGTCCCTGCAGTCGAGCTGATGATGATGACGCCCGCCGTCGCTCGGGCGATCCGCGACAACAACACACATCTGATCGACGGGATGATAGAGACCGGCGGGCAGGAAGGCATGCAGACCCTGGACGCTTCCATTGCGACGCTGGTCCGCCGGGGTTTTGTCAGCCGCGAGGTCGCCCTGGCCAGGGCGGTTCATACGGAGAGGCTTGAGCGGCTACTTGCCAGGTCCGATTCGGAGCCGGACGCCGACCCCGTCCTGTTGGGGGCACAGACCCCGGCAGGGCAGCGTGGAGCATCAGGACGCAGTGGTCCACGCAGGCCATGGGAGTAAGTCATGGGACGCTTCAGCTACGTCGCCCGCGACTCCTCCGGCGGCTCGCTCAACGGTGAGATAGTGGCCAAAAGCGAGGTGGAGGCGGCCAGGCTCCTGCGCGCCGACGGAAAGTACCTTGTCGCCTTGCGCCGCCTGGCGGAGCAGGTAGACCCCGAGGTCCTTGACGAGCTCGTCCTGTTGGGCGGGCGCATACGGCAAGAGGAGATCATCTTCTTTTTCTCCCAGCTCTCGATCATGGTCGAGACCGGAGTGTCGCTCGCCGATGCAATACACGCATCCATCTCGCAGACCCCCGCGGGTCGTCTCAAATCTGTATTGAAGGACGTCGCCCGATGCGTGGAGTCCGGTGAGTCGTTCTCGGCGGCGCTGGGCCACCATCCCAAGGTCTTCGGAGATTTCTACGTCAACCTGCTCCGCGCCGCGGAACTGTCGGGCACTATGGGGCCGATGCTGAAGCGCTGCGCAGAGTACCTGACGAAGCGACTTGAGCTTCAGAAGAAGATCAAGTCCGCTCTTACGTACCCGTTGATTCTGGTCTTCGCCGCGATAATGGTAACGGCCTTCCTTATGACCTATGTTCTGCCCAAGTTTCTCGTCATCTACGCGGGGAAACAGGCGGCCTTGCCCTCGCCGACCGTGATGTTAATCGCCGTTACCGACTGGCTCGTGGCTTACTGGGCGTTTGCGTTGACGGGCACTCTCTTGGGCGCTGTAGTGCTGATTTGGTTCTTCCGCGCCAAGAGCATGCGCCGCCAGGCGCATTGGGTACAACTGAAGCTGCCTATCGTCGGCAAGATGCTGCAGAAGTCATATATCGCATCAGGGCTGCGGACGCTGGGTATTCTGGTCGACTCCGGCGTGTCGATGCTGGAGGCGGTGGCCATCACCCGCTCGTTGTCATCCAACTATCACTTCGAGAAGCTGTGGAGGGACGTCGCTGCACGCCTGCACAGTGGGGATCAGCTAAGCGCACCGCTTGAGTCCAATACGTTGATGCCCAGGCCCGTAGTGCAAATGGTGAGGGCCGGCGAGAAATCCGGGCGCCTCGGGACCGTCCTCGTCCGCCTGTGCGACTTCCTCGACGACGAGCTAGCCGCCACGTTGAAGACCATGACCCAGTTGATCGAGCCGCTCATGATTGCGGTGATGGGAGCCATCGTCGGTGGCATCGCCATCGCGCTGCTGCTGCCAATTCTGTCTATTTCGAAAGTTATCGCCCACTGATAGCGATATGACTTGCCGGTGTTGAGTGCATGACGGGTTCGCCGGAGCGGCGTCCGAGCCCGGAGCGCGAGCGAGGGTTCGTCATCGTGACGCCAACGCCCCCAGTTCCCTCCGAGTCCACGCGGTTGCGTGGTCTCACATGTACCCCCGCGCTGCGGCGCTTGGGGCTCCGAACCCACACCACTGTCGGCGGGCGACTACAGGCGATGCGGGCGAAAGTGTCACGGCCCCAACGGTTTTTCTCTTGGAGACGCCTGTTGTGTCGCCTCCGCCCCT
>JBHHXS010000207.1:0-6493 GCA_046757145.1 Phycisphaerae bacterium
CGCAGTGCGCAACGCATCATCGAGTTGCTCTTGGCTCAACTTGTTCACCTTCGCAGCCAACTTCCCCGCACTCGGTAATGCCGCTAGATTGTCTTCGATGGCGTCTAATTGAGCCTCCGCTGCGTCGATCTTACGGAACGCTGGTATGTCTGGAAGTTGATCCCCAAGCAAGAGATGACCAGCTATCAATGACAAGTCACTCTTGGCTTCAGATGCTATTTGCGCGATAGGAACCATAATCAGTAAATGTTCGCGATGTCACCGGCACCCCAGGTCTTGCCTTCGAACCGGATTGGGACAACTGTGCCAGCGCCTTGATAATGTTCTAACTGTTCCTCCAATGCTACAATCGCCTTTGCCATGTGAGCGTCAGCCTTCCTGTTTGCGCCCATCGAATCCATCTCCTCGTAACGTAACGCCTGACACGTATGCGTCAATGCTTCGAGATTCTGAATGATCATCACGTCCGTGTTATTCACGACCGGGATATGTTCCATGCGACACATGGCGATGATTCGGACATCACTACAATCCGTGTCGCTATCGCCGCAACTTGTGCAACTTGTCTCCAGACCAGCAATCAGGCTTCGACGGTACATTGGCACGGTCTCATCCGGATCATACGTCGCAATCAGAATCTCATCTGTCGTTGCCGGGTCATAGCTGTAGAGCCGCACACGTCCGTTCAGATCCCCCGGCAGGTGTACTTCGACCGGCCCCGGCGCAGCGAAGATGTTCGTGGAGATCGCTGGTGCCGCATTGTCGATGTTGACGTACTCACCGTCGATTGTCCCCGTCCGAACAGGATTACCGTTCGCGTCCAGGCCCTTGATCAATACCTGTTTGCCGGCCGTCTCAGCCACGTCAGCAGTCACCTTGATCTTCTTATCCACGCCCAGAATATCGGTATGGATCGGGCTTGGATTCCGGTCTAACGCCTGGAGATTGCCGCATTCACGGGTTTGTATGCCAAGGCCGGTCTCGAGGAATTCAAAGTACTGATCACGAACACGAATCGGCTCGTTACACATTGCAATCACCTCGATTGCAGCCACGTGTCGCGGCCACGTGATGTACCCATCCGTAACGCAAATGGCGTAGCGCCGAATGCAACCCCACCAGGAACCTTTTTCCATGAGCCGTTGCTGCGCTTCATTGACGTAAGCCGCCACCTCAGAACTGGTGGAACAATACCCCAGGATCTTCGGGATCCGGCTCGCTCTGATGTCAGATAGTCGCAGTACAGCCATTTGAATCACCCTACGTAGTAGATTCGAGCAGTTCGTTTGATGAAATACACACCGAACCACGGCGGAACGTTCGAATGTGCAGTTGCCTCGTTTGTGCTATCCCCGATGTTGTTCGTTGTCCCGAGACCGCCAGCAGCGGGATCGGCCAATGCTGCGGGATATTCCCCACTTCCAGTACTGTATCCACCGATAGTCCAGTACTCGGGCATGGCCGGATCACTGCCTTGCTTTGACCATGATCTCTTCAATCCGCACAGATCATCGTTTAGCGCGAGGAAATTACCTGTGCCGTGGTAGTGCGTTCCGAGGTTGGCATTTGTGAGCGTCACTTGGTCTACACCGCCATTGGCTTCCTCTCCGATTGCACCCTCGTTCGGGAATGTGCCAACTCCAACTGGGAACCTGGCGTCTAGATCAGTGTCGCGTTGCCAGAACGGCCCGTCAGTGTCGCTCACGGCATTGCTGTTGCCGCCGTCGAGATCGTCAATGTCAGCAAGTGCACCCTTGAAAATCTGGATCCTAGTGTCAGTGACGGGGATAGGATGCGTCCCAAGCCATTGGCCGTTGTAGTAGCGGAAGAACGCCCACGGCGTTGTCAGCAGACCAGTGCCCACCTCTGTCTTGATCCAGAGCTTATCACGGTCGCCAGCAGCAGGTGTGCTCGATCCAATAACGAACGTCGAATACTCACCCGGCAGCGTGCCTGACAAGCGGGCTACCAGATCATTCGCGAACGTCTGTGCATCATCAGCGCAATATCCACCCGGAAAATTGGCTAGACTAAATGTGATTGGCGCATTGCTTGGCATGATCAGTAATCGTTTTCAACACAACCACTCAATTCACTGCATGAACTGCCAGGTGCACACACAGAGAACAGAGCTTCGTCTTTCTCTTCGGCTGCAAGCCTCAGTTGTCGAATTCTGCACGGCCCGTCAATCTCAACCCTCAACTGGAATTCCCAGCCAATAGACATTGGCCGATCCACAGGGATATTGCAACTGTATGCTGGCTGTGGCAGGCCCATCCTGGACCTATACTGCGGATGCAGTTTCTCGAACTCCAAACACTCACCAGGATCCGGATCGCATCGTTCCACAGTAGCACACTCGGTCCAGGTATGCCACGAAGACCAGAATGGATATTGATCCGGCCGGTAACGCACGTCGAAATCCACTGAGTCCGTCACATCATCAACCCACAACTCGCCGGTCATGAGCTTTTTCATGTTCATTGGACGTTCGAAATCGAATGATCGAGTCTCGAGCCGCCACGTGATACGCTCAGTACCGTCGTTGTCGAACTTCCCGTCCTTTGTGATCTCCCACAGTTCGAGCACTTGCGCGGTCGTGTCGTAGTGCAGAGCAAAACAACGTTCCTCTTCACCGAACTGACCCGTTACCAGTTTGACTGCGTTCAACCCTGTCCAAATACCGTCGTATGCTGGAGGTGCAGAGCCGCGCATGGACGATAGGACGTCGAAGTCCAGCGCCACGAGTCCAGTGTGGTAGACGTATTTCTCAGAGAGTGTAGGTCCGACCGTCATCAACAGTCTGTTGTCGAACAGCACGCCCGACTGATGTAACAGCAAGTGGTCGCTGTCGAATTTCAGAGCACGTTGAACTTCACGGCTGACTGGACGATTCGACCATTGCCCGAACTCGCGCACGGCCATGATCAGACTGCGAATACCGTCTTTCGCTCGATAAAACAGATCGCCGTTGACGACTACCATTCCATCACCGACCGAGCCGTTATTGATCTGTGCAATACGCTGTAGTCCAGGCGTCGAAGACCATGTCGTACGATCAAACGGTAGGCTCGTAGTGAACACGGCGTCTCGAGACAGCACAGCGAGTTCTCCCTGCCCAAGCGACGTGTTAATGTTCGCGAGGAACTGCATACCCGTGATCTCTCCCGACTGCAATGGCAGAGTGAAGGAACCGCCATCGGAAAGGTACTGTGTCTCCGTGAACTTCAGTACAGCGTCCCTGAAACCATACCCTGGCGTGCCAGTGTCCGAGTAGACAAGATCGCCAGCGTAGTACTCGCGTCCGCGCGCTACGATCAGCCTGCCCATGCCATAGGCCATTGCCGATCCCATCGGAACTTCGTCTTTTCCTGCCCTACGCGCAGATCCACCATCGTATATCAACGCGGCGCTTTGACCGTCCTGGACAATCAACCAGTCCTCAGCCTGAACCATCCACACACGCCATCGTTCGGCCGGATTCGGATCATCCGTGATGGTGACATCGATGACCTTGTAATCGTCAACGGGATCTATCCTGAACAGTCGGCCTCCGCACATCACCATAATAAAACCGCGCTCACCCTGGCGATAGTATGATGCGCCTTGGAAACGTGTGGTCTCGAAGTTCGATTTCACGGTCGCATCCTCACTGCCGCTTGCGTCAAGGAACTGCAACGTGCGTTTCAGGAAAGCCGGTCGTTGTGTGATGTAACCGCCTCTAACCGTCGTGTTGACTCCCCAGGCAATCTGATTCCTGTCGATGCGATTCGGCGGGATCCCAGAGTCCATGCCAGAGTCGAGACTCGTGGTCCCATCATACAGCATGCCCTGGAGGTTGATCGCCATGATTACTGTCCAGCCCAATGAGCCGAGAAATACGAATTAGTTGCCGTCCCATCCAGGTCTTCATTGGCACCACTGGAATGTTCAAACCAAATTTCCACGTAATCAGTTGTGCCATTCAGATCCACAACGTCAGTCACAAGACAATCGACAGCGTTTGCGCCTGCCGCTTGGCTAATGTTTACAGCAGTAGTAGACCCGTTCTTTTTGATTCGCACGGTAACGGTATCGGCATCCGCCAATGCCTTAACTGACACCTTCCCTACAATCAGATATTTACCAGCCGTCAGAGGCGTAAATCTGTTGCTGGCGGTATCGAATCCGTTGCCGACGTCCCAGTCTTCATTGTCAAATGCAACCTTCGTGTCAGTGGACCCGGCAACCGAAGCCTGATCAACGCCATTGCGATGTGCACGGAACGACGATAATGCAGATACTCCAGTTCCGCCGTCAGCTACAGCCAGATCCGTGATACCGGTAATACTGCCGCCAGTGATGGCAACGCTATTTGCGTTTTGCGTGGCAATAGTTCCAAAGGAAGGAAGTCCAAGTGTAGTTCTGGCGGCGGCGGCGGTCGCATCGTCCAGGAGAGTGCGAGCAAAGGCTGTGACATCCATTGCAGCGTGAACATTGTCCGCTGTGGTGTAATATGCCTTGTCAGCCGCCATTGCGACACCGGCAAGATTGACCAAGCCAGCATCAGCCGACATGTAATCCACGTCAGCAGTTGCGGTTGCCGGCGTTGATACTCCAGCTGCGACTGTGTGTTTTAGTATACCACTGGCCAGCCCGCCAAGATTGCGTTCGGAAGTGAGAGTTGCATCGGCCTGACTTACCCAATATTCAGCGCCCACAGGAGCACCAGAAGCCGCCGCCGCACCTGCTAACCCTCGAGGCGCAGCCATACCGAGTTTGTTGGCTATCGCGACGGTGGCAGCCGCAGCAATGTTCCCGGTGTATCCAGGATTGCGCAGCGTCAAAACGTTACCGCTGATTCCCATCAATTCGAGGTAGCCACAGTTCTGAAGGAACACTATAGGGAAGGAGGTCGGCGTGCCTCCTGCTGGCAAGAACGACGCATCTGCAACCGTGGCCGTCTCCTCCGGATCCACCCTTCCAGCCGTTTCCGCTGTCGCTCCTATGTCCGCGCCCGTGTTCGCGTACGTGAACGTAGTAGCGTTAGTGACCGTGACAGTCACGTCGGTAGCATTGAACCCAACCGTTACGATCCCGGTAATGTCAACCGTATCTCCAGTCGTGAGATCGTGATTTGCCTGTGTAACGATAGTAGCTACGTTCGATGATCGAGCAGCGGTCGCGACCTCAGACTGGGCGGCAGGCATCGTGAACTGCGCAGTCAAAGACGTGTACGCGTTGACACCGTTCGTACCTGCCGCACCTGCCGCACCTGCCGCACCTGCCGGACCCGGAACGGCCGTGACTACCGGGTCACATGCACTTGTGCATTCCTGTGGAGCTGGAAGTCCTTGTGCCATGTCACTTCTTCTTCTTTTTGAGACGGTCGCCTACTTGGGAACCGCCCTGGTGAAAGCCGGTAGCTGCTGCACCTACGATCAGACCATTCATCGCATCAATAGCTGTCCATCCAACAAGAGAGCAAAACGCGACAATACCCATCGTATACGCCAGGAACGGCAATAGCCATCCCGGCACTTTGGGGATTCGTTTGATGGCAAATAACATCGCACCAATAACCGACGTAACTACGATTGGCGCGCTTGAAGCTAATTCAGTCATGTCATTCATAATTCGTCTTCACGGCGTTGGCTTCAATCCCGTCGCTACACCTCTTGCGACAGCCTCAAGCACCGCCGCTTGGTTCGCCGTATCGCTCTCGCCAACAACCTCGCCAACACCAACAATACGTTCGTACGTGCCATCACGCGTTGTGCCATTGATGTTCTTCGCTTTCGCCGCACCAGCAAAGAACCGCGCCTTCGTTTTCTCTGTCGTCCCGTCTGCCGTTGTCCGCTCGTGCGAATAACTCGCACACCCTACGCAAACCAGGCTTACTAGCCCTAGAATTGCTATCGTTTGTTTCGTCATGTTTCCTTTCAGTTGCAGCCTTAAGACTGTTGCTGTTTGTAGTAGAACGCAATAGCCAACCCAGCAAAGCCAGACAACGTCGGGTCAGCCTCACGCCCCAATAAAGCCAAAGTGCACACGGTGCCCACAAGCAAAAACGCCAGTGCACCGCGAAACAATGGCCGGATTTTGTCAATAATGTCGCCCATCACTAGTCCTCATCGTTTCAGCCAACTTGTCCAACTTGTCATTCAAGTCCAATAGTTGCTCACTAAATTTCTTGTCCATCGTATCTAAACGTTGCGCGAGCCAAGCATTCTCGTGCGGCAAAACAGCCGTGTTTTCCCTGACTTCCGCTATGCCCTTCCACAAGTCATGCAGCTCTTTCGCGCTTGTATCACGATGTGCCGACAGCTCATTCATGCTGTAGCCCGCGAAGGACATAGCGATGGTACAGAGCAAGCCCAAGGCCGCCATAAGCAACTTCAACGCCAACCCATTTTGTTTTTGCATTGTCATACCTCTTCAGTGTCCCTTAGTTCGCCTGGTAGCTCACTTCCACCCAGTCAGTCCCATTGAACTGCAACATGAGAACGTCCTT
>JBHHXS010000208.1:0-6430 GCA_046757145.1 Phycisphaerae bacterium
GACAGGATCGTTGCTGTCGTCAAATGGGTTGACGGCACAGTGATCGATTCCATCCGCCAGGTGAAGACGTAAGCCCGCGGACACGTAAGCCGTCGGTCACGCGCTTGTCTTTAGCCCGCACCGGTTAGAATATCCAACGCATGTGCGGAATCACACCACCGCCGAGGCATAACCTCTCGGGCTCCGTGGCACTTGGGCTGTCAATCGCAAGTGTGGCCGCCTTGTTCGTGGGTCTGTCACTACTGAACCCCGAACCTATCGCGGATGAGGGTGGGCAGCACCTTCACGCAATTGCCCAGTTCTACGCCGGTGACTGGACTTTACCTGATCACCTGCCGATGCTCCCGACCTATCACGCGCTCGGGGCTATTCTCTGGAGAGCATCTGGGCCACACCTGGTCGTGCTGAGGGCCTTCAGCGCTGGTATGGCAATCCTGGCAATCCTGGTCTTCGGGGCAATCACGGCGGGCCGGGACGGTGGGCTTCGCGGCCACGCCATCCTGCACTTCTGCTGGCTTCCGATTCTCTTCCCGTTTCTGGCGATGGTATACACGGAAGCAATGGCGATGTTGGGCCTGGTGTCGGCTGTATACATGCACGTCCGCAGACGCTTCTTGCTATCGGCTGCCATGCTGCTGTTCACTTGCTTTGTTCGCCAGTCCAACGCGATCTGGGTTGCCTTCCTCGCTCTGTGGGCGGTTTCAAACGTGTGCCAGCGTTCGACCTTCCCCGGCGCGCGCGCCAGCGTGTCAGCCGTTGGCAAGCGCGTGCGTACAGCACTGCGGGCCGTCTGCGGACATGCCGTGGTGCTCGGACTGTTCGTCGCTTTCTTCGTGTACAACCGCGGCGCTACGGCAGTCGCCGTCGAGGCCAATCGCCCGCGCGTCAACGTCGCGCAGTTCTATCTCTTTGCGTTGTTCGTCGTTCTATTGTGGTTGCCGGTTTGGCTGCTAAGGCTCCGCTACGACGTGCGGGCGTTGCTCAGATGGGCCGTTGCGCATCCCGCACTTGCGCTAGCAGGATTTGGGCTTGCTGTGGCCTTAGTTTGCACATTAGCGAATGGATTCGCCAATCCGCATCCTTGGAATAAGAACACCGAGTACATCAGGAACCTTCCGTTGATTGCCATGTCGGAGTCACTACGTACAAGGCTTGCCGTTGGAGCTCTGATTGTCGTCCTCGCCCCCGTGGTGATCCGGTTCACGGTTGAACAGGAGAATCGCCGGCTGCTCGGCATGCTCTGGGCGTTCTCGGTTGTTTATTTGCTTCCACATTCCCTGGCGGAGCCGCGCTACTACATAATCCCCGCGTTCTTCATAAACTTGTTGACACGTTACACCCCCGCGCAAGCCCGGTGCCTGACGGTGTGGTACCTCGTGGCAAGTACGGCCATCGCAGCCTTCGTGTGTTTGAGGGGCCATGCAGGCGGTGGCATCTGGTAGCATCCGAACTGCATGGGACGCCGTGCGCCACGCTGTGCGTTGCGGCAGACACAGTCAATCGCGCAGGCCAAGAGTGATGGAAACCGACATGCGGGCAAAATCTGCGCTCAGACATCTCGGTGCCGGCAGGCTCATATCGACACCTGGTAGTTACCCGATGCCCGCACGCCAGATATTGCGGATCGGTCCTCAGTGTCGGGTGTCGACATAGATTTTTGTCGAAGTTTCATCTTGACGCGGTGGCGGCTAGCGGTATATTAGCCCACAAAGTGGGTCGTTGTGGGGTATACTGGTCGGCGTCTGATGCGGGTTTTCACAGGGCAGTACGACAGGACCCTCGATGCCAAGAACAGGATTCAGCTTCCCTCGCAACTGCGCAAGGCAATCGACGCGGAGCGTGACGGGACGGGTTTGTACATTACACTCGGTGAAAACCGCAACACGTTGGCCATCTACACCGAGCGTAGGTTCGAAGAGCTGGCGGAACGCATCGCGACCGAGTTCATGTCAGGCCCGGAAACACGGCAGTTCGAATTGCAGTTCTATGCGCTTGCTTCTCACGCGGATATTGACAAGCAGGGGCGCGTGGTACTGCCGGAGCGGCTTTGCCGGAAAGCGAGACTCGCGGAAGAGGTGTCTCTGATCGGCCAGAAGCATCGCATCGACGTGTGGAACCGCACAGACTTCGAGCGGTCGCTTGGAATCGACTGGGAAGGGGACGATTGGCCTGATTGGCATGATTTTCTTCGTATGCGTCCGGCGACGGATTCAGCGTAATTCAGTGGCGGGAATGAGATACGGCCGGGAAGGAGCCAAGTGCCGTAGCGAGTGGTCTGCAAGGAAGTGTCGGCTTGGCGTTGCGATGATATCGAAGCTCGGCGCGGCGACGATGTAGCAGCGTGCGATGCCTAACGACAATCGCAATGATGCCCGTTTCCCCGTCGTCGGGCGCGTTTATTGACAGCGACTGTGCTAGTGTTGAGCCAACGGCGCTAGCGACGGTAGAAGCGAAAGGAGTTGCCTCGTCGTAGCGTGCGGAAGGTGCCGTGTGGAATTGGTGCAGGCGGTATATGGTCCGGCTCGCCGCGTTGCGCGAGCCTTGAAGCTGCTCCAGTCGGCTGAGCTTGCCGGGGAACCGAACCTCGCCGGCACTGCGCTGTGCAGCGGTTCTGGGCACCGGGTGGTGCGACGGCACGGACCATCCGAGCCCACCGCCCGGGCCAAGCTCCCCCGATATCTCACGCGCGTGTGCGCGAACGGTGCCATTGCCCGCGTTGGGGGTGAGTGCGTCGCCACGGATGTGTGACTGCCCCTCAGCTGTTGGCCTTACGGAATACTTCCATGGCAGCTGACCGCGCGGGCCACACCCCGGTGATGCCCTCGCAGGTCTGTGAGCTGCTGAGCGTTCGCGAGGATGATACGGTGCTCGACGCCACGGTTGGGCTGGCGGGGCACGCAACGCTCTTTGCGGAGGCCCTCGGCAAGACGGGGAGACTGATCGGGCTGGACGTCGACCCGGCCGTCCTTGAGTTCGCTCGGAGAAGACTATGCGGCGCTGACTGTCGCGTGGAGTTGAAGCAGGCGAATTTCAGCGAGGCACCTGAGGTGCTTCGGGCTGTCGGCATCACACACGTCGACGTCCTGTTCGCTGACCTGGGTGTCAACTCTGCGCAGTTGGATGAGGCTGGGCGCGGCTTCTCGTTCCAACGCGACGGGCCTCTGGACATGCGAATGGACCCGACACTGACGGTGACGGCGGCAGATCTCGTGAACCGGATGAAGGAGCGGGAGCTTAGTGACCTACTATACCATAACGCGCAGGAGATGGGGTCCCGCAGGATCGCTCGGCGCATCTGTCGCGTGCGCCGCGAGGGGCGCATCACCACGACCGGGCGCCTGGCGGAGATTGCCGCTGACGCATTGGGAGTCGATCCAGCCTCAAGAAGAGCGAAGATACATCCCGCGACGAGGACGTTCCTGGCGCTGCGGATGGCGGTCAATGACGAGATACCGCACCTGCACCGCCTGCTAACACAAGCACCCGACATGCTTGCCGCCGGTGGACGTGTCGGCATGATTGCTTTTCACAGTGTCGAGGACAAACTGGTGAAGAGCGACTTCCGTAAGCGAAAGGCTGAAGGCATTTATGAAATAGTGACGAAGAAGCCGGTAACGGCGGGTCCCGACGAGCGGCGTCGGAACCCACGATCGCGCAGCGCGAAGCTTCGAGTTGCGGTGCGGCTGTCATGAGAGTTACCCACTGGTACGTTTGAGGGCAGGCCCCGCGGTACTTACCCCACGTGGCAAGGTATGGGCGGGGCGGGTAGGCCTGCCCGGAGGCCCCTTGCGATGGCTAGCGAAACCAAAGTCGGCTTGATCGCCGGGCTCACCTTCATCATCTGCTTCTCCGTTATTCTCGCCAACAGAGGTCGACACCAAGTTCCATACTCGGCGCAGTCAGGCATAGCGATGCCGCGGGGTCCTGCTGCAGGAGACTGGCAGGTCGATTTGCCGCCGGGTGTGGCTGAAGTAGTCCCCACCGGGAGTGCTGAAAGCGTCGGAATGCTTCCGCGCGCGAGCACCGCCGGGCGACATTCGCGCGACGCGATCAGACCTGAGGCCGGCCGCCCGGTCGAGAGCGCTGCTCCCACCGGCGGGGAGACGGCTCCGGTGCCCCGGCGGAGCGGCACAGTGAGCATCAACGAGCCCGCTGCGCACCGCTTGACTCAGGACGCGCCGGGCGAGCCTGACGCGGGCGGTGCCTTACGGACCGCTTTCACCGCCGTCTCCCAGGATGCCGCAACTCGGTTGGCGCTGCTGGAGCAGCGTTTGGACGAACTGGCAGGTGAGCTCAAAGGTTCGGGGACGCCGCCCGCCGTGCCTCTACGCGCCGTTTCGCCTGAGCACCGTCCACCTCGTGTGTCGACGCCGTCTGCTGCCGGCTCGACCGGAACGTCGGGCGCGGCTCCTGTCGTACACTACACCGTGAAAACAGGAGACACACTATCAAAGATCGCGCGCGTACATTACGGGGAGAGCTCCGCGCGCTATATCGGCGCCATCTTCAATGCGAATCGCTCAATCCTGTCCAGCCCGGATAAGGTGTTTCCCGGTATGGTGCTGATCATGCCGGCGCCTGAGACCGGCGGTGATGCTCAACCGGCCGGGGCAGGCCTGCGGCGAACGGAGCCACCCGCGCGGCACATGCCGGTCCGGCGTGAGCGAAGTACATCGGCTACGTGGTACCAGATCAGAAAGAACGACAGGTACGTCAGCATCGCGCGTGAGCAGCTCGGCGACGGCACCCGCTGGCCCGAGATCCATGAGCTCAACAAAGACAAGTTCCCCGACCCCGCACACATCCGGGAAGGAGTACGCATCAAGCTTCCGCAGCGTCGTCTGGTTTCGACAACCGAGAGGAGGCCGTGAGTCCGGGTCGCGTGTATCCGATGATCGCCCTTCTGTGCGCTGTCGCGGTCGCGTCGGTGTATCTACGCGCGGAGCAGACGCGTTGTGCAGCCCGTACTCTTGCCATCGAGACGGAGCTGATCCGGCAACGGCGGGAGTTGTGGCGCGTGCAAACTGCGGTTGCCAGACTGCGCACGCCCGGCCATATCCGTGATCGGATGGCCTGGTTCCACACCGACCTAATCCCCCCGGGAAACGCCGGGCTACACGGGAACGAGACAAGACTTGCATTATCCGCGCGCGCCTACGGGGTCGACTCGGGTGTATCCCGATGACCGGCGTTCGCGCGGTCGAGCAGGCTGACCTCTAAGGCTTTAAGGTAACGGGAAGCAGCCTGCGGCTCGAGACCTCCTTAGGATAGGTCCTAAGCGGAATGTCGATGACCCAAGACGGGCTTGAGAGCCTAGGCCTACTAAGGCGAGGCAACGGTGAACGCCTGTCTCGTTCAGCAAAGAGGCCCTGGTAAGGTGGGGGATGATGACAGAGGATTGGCAGCGGCGATCCGGAGCGATAGTGCTCGTGGGGATCGCGGTGCTGCTGCTGTTGTTGACGGGCCGTCTGCTCTACATCAACAGTGTATTGGGCCCCCGGCTCCGGATGCTTGCAGCAAAGCAGCATGGTGGAGAGTTGGTCATCCCCGCGCGACGGGGGACGATCTACGATTGCAGGGGTCGCGTTCTAGCCACGAGTCGACAACAGCCTGATGTGTTTGTCGATCCGCTCTACGTTGACGATGTCGATTCGCTGGCCGGCGAGCTTGGCGCGCGCCTCGCCTTACCCACATCCGACATCGCTGGCAAGATAAGAAGTCGAAGCCGGCACCGATTCGTAGTCATCGCACGAGGCGTGGATGACGCCACCACGGAGAGCATTTCTTCCTTGCGAAGCCCCGCGGTCGGTTTGGTAGACAGGGCAGTCCGGGCTTACCCCCTGGGTGAATCCCTAGCTCCGGTTTTGGGGATCGTCGGGCGCGACGGGCACGGACTCGAAGGCATTGAGTTACTCCATGACAAGCATCTTAACGGGCACGACGGTAGACGATCGACCGTCGTCGACGCCCGGCGGCGAGCACTGCGCCAGGCGCAAGAAGGAGGCACGTCGCCGATCGACGGCGGGCACGTCGTCCTGACGATCGACGCCGAAATCCAGCGGATCACATTCGAGGCGCTTAAGGAAGGCGTCGCTGACTTCGAAGCACAGAGCGGACTGGCGGTGGTGACGTCTCCCGGCAACGGACACGTTCTTGCCATGGTGAATGTGTCCAGCCGGGACTCAAGTGCAACCATCGCAACGCGTGCACCGCCTCGCAGGAACCGCGTGGTGACGGACCCCGTTGAACCCGGCAGCACCTTCAAGCCCTTTGTAGCCTGCGGGGCGCTGGAGGGTGGATTCGTGACGACGGAGGAGCTGATCGACTGCGGGATGGGTTCGCACAGGTTCGGCAAGCGCGTCGTAAGCGACGTCTCACCCCATGGAATGCTGAGCGTACTCGAGATCGTTTCCAAGAGCAGCAACATAGG
>JBHHXS010000209.1:0-6358 GCA_046757145.1 Phycisphaerae bacterium
CCCAAAGGCGTGGGCGTCGTCACCTTCCGTGGGGCAGTCGCAGGGCGCGACGACTGTAGGGCGGCAGCACTCGGAGTCGGCAGTGGCCCGCCAAGCAGCCAGAGGTCTGGTCTATGACACCCGAACAAGTCAGCACATTACTGCGTTCACGGTTTACCGAGTCGGTTGAGTCGGTTGCCGTTGAGGCTGCACGGCCCTACGTGCAGATTGCGGCTGACCATTGGCCGCAAGTTGCGCTGTTTCTGCGCGATGATCCTGCGCTTGCGTACAACTTACTCCGGTCGATCTCGGGGTTGGACCTTTTGGCCGAGAATAAGTTGGCGTGCGTTTATGATCTGATGCACGTTCCGCTGGATCGACCGACGAAACTCATACGCCACACGTCGGAGTTCGCCGTCCGCGTGGTAACCGATCGGGAGAATCCGGTCATTCCGTCTGTGGCTCACGTGTGGCCGGCGGCCGACTGGCATGAACGAGAGGCGTACGACCTGTTGGGTATTACCTTCAGCGGGCATCCTGATCTGCGGAGGATCCTGTGCCCCGACGACTGGGAGGGTTATCCTTTGCGGAAAGACTACGAATTCCCGCTGAAGTACCATGATATACCGGGGACGACGGAGTATGAGTTGCCGAATCCAAGACACTGACCCTGCAAAGGGCCCGTCAGGCGCCGTACCGGCTGCCGGAGGTGTTTGAGAAGTCATGGCTGAGACGGTGTTGGAATCGACTCCTGACGTTCTCATGGACTACGATCGGACTACGCAGAGCGATCTTCCGACGGAAGAGATGCTGGTCAATATGGGCCCGCAGCACCCCTCGACTCATGGCGTGCTGCGTCTCGTGCTGCGCACGGATGGCGAGATGATCCTCGAGGCAGTTCCGCACATCGGGTATCTGCACCGGTGTGCGGAGAAGATCGGAGAGAACCTGCAACCTTACCAGTTCATACCGTATACCGACCGTATGGACTATCTAGCAGGTATGAATAACAACCAGGGGTTCGCACTGGCTGTGGAGCGACTCTGCGGCATCGAAGTGCCCCCTCGAGGTCAGGTGATCCGCGTGATCTTCGCGGAGCTGAATCGGATCGCGTCTCACCTGGTATCCATAGGGACGTACGGGCTCGACATGGGGGCATTCACGCCGTTCCTCTACTGCTTCCGCGAGCGCGAGATGATTCTGGATCTTTGTGAAGCGGCGTGTGGCGCACGTCTGACCTACAGCTACATCACCGTGGGGGGCGTCCATGACGATCTGCCCGAAGGATGGGTCGATCGGTGCGTGGAATTCCTTGATTACTTCGAGCCGAAGATCACCGATTACAATCAGCTGCTCAGCTTCAACCACATTTTCGTCAAGCGCACGGCTAATGTAGGCGTCATCAGTCTTGAGGATGCGTTGGCGTACGGGCTCACCGGCTGTGTGCTGCGTGCGTCCGGAATCCGCTGGGATCTGCGCAAGGTCATGCCTTACGACGGCTACGAAGGATATGAATTCGACATACCCATTGGAGAGCCCGGGGGAAGCGCCGGGATTCCCAGAGGCGTCCGCGCAGGCGACTGTTGGAGCCGGTACTATGTCCGCGTGCTGGAGATGATCCAGTCAGTGCGGATCATCCGGCAGGCGCTTACCCGGTTGCCCGACGGGGCCGTCCGGGCGAAGAAGAGCACCGGCGTCAAGCTGCCGGATGACGAGACATATGTCGAGGTGGAGAACCCGCGCGGACAGTTGGGGTTCTACATTCGTGGTGACGGCTCAGCGATTCCGTACCGGGTGAAGGCGCGCGGGCCCAGCTTCTGCAACCTGTCAATCGCGTCACATGCGTTGCGTGATATCCTGTTGGCCGACGTTCCTGCCATCATCGGAAGCATCGACGTCGTCATGGGAGAGGTCGACCGGTAGGCGTTTGACAGACGTGCATTTCTCGACGAATAATGCTGGTCAAACGACACCCGGAGTTGTCGGCCACGCCGGGATCGACCATGGAGCCCTTGCGGACCGGGTGAGCAGCAGATACAGCCCGTACAGAGTGGTGGGTCCGGTCCCGGTGTGGAACGCGTTGTGCCGGCGCTGTTATGCGTGGTCGCAGTGCTGGCTTCTCGCGTATATGGCAGGAGCCGCTTAGTGAGCCAGTTCACCGTCCCCTGGGTTTTGAAGCGTGGGGTGCACTACGGCTTCCCCGTGTCCTTGATAGTTCGTCTTTCGAAGGTCGTCTACGAGGTAGCCCGCCCACTTCTGAGCCGCTTCCCGGGTGCCGTCATGCTCAGCGCAGTCGCGGCGATGTGCTTGATTGTGTGGGGGCACGCAGTGTTGTTCCGTTACGTGGATTCGCAGATTCTGGAGAGAGCCGCCGCTGCGGGCGTGCAGGCCGAGCCCTTGTCGTACACTGCGCCGCTGACGTGGGGGCTTCCCCCGTCTACGATTCGGGTGCTGATCGATGCGGATGCGGGGGTGGCATCGTCTTTCAGCGGGGTTTTGCAGTATGCGTTGTGGCCCTTGCAGTTTGGGTTACTACGTGACGTGCTGGCGCTGATAGCCATCGTGACGTTCTTCAACCTGTTTCCGGCGTACGCTATATGGTGGGAGCGCAAGGTCGCCGGTCGCATTCAGTCGCGGCTTGGGCCCATGCGCGTAGGCGGATGGCACGGGTGGGCACAATCACCGGCGGACGGGATCAAACTGGTCCTTAAAGAAGATCTTATCCCTCAGGTTGCCGATGCTCCCCTGTTCAGGTTGGCCCCCTACCTAGTGATAATGCCGGTGGTGGCTGCATTTCTTGCACTGCCCTTCGGTGCCGCATACGTCTTCCGCGATCTCGACATCGCATTGCTGTTCATCCTGGCGATGCTGGGGGTTGAGGTGATAGGGGTGATCGTGGCGGGGTGGGCTTCGAACAACAAGTGGAGCGTCTATGGTGCCATGCGCGAAGCGTGCCAGATGGTCTCGTACGAGATTCCGATGGGGATGGCCCTGCTCGTTCCCATAGTGTGCGCAGGCTCACTGAATCTCCGAGTGATTGGTGAAGCGCAATCAGACGGCTGGTTCAGCTGGTTGGCGTTCAACAATCCCTTCTGTTTCGCGGCGTTCGTGGCATATTTCATGGCTTCGCTGGCGAGCTGCAAGCGTGCCCCGTTCGATCTGCCCGAGTCTGAGAGCGAGTTGGTGGCAGGTTTCCTGACGGAGTACTCCGGTTTCCGCTGGGCTCTGTTCTTCTTTGCGGAATACGCTGCGATGTTCGTGGTTGCCGGACTGGCGGTGATCCTGTTCCTCGGTGCGTGGAACTCACCGCTGCCGGCGTCCTGGGGAAGCTCGTGGGGCGATGGGCTAGCGGCGCAGGGTCTGCGCGGGGTTCTGCTGGGCGGGCCTGTCTGGTTTATAACTAAGGCGGTTTTCATCGTGTACGTGCAGATGTGGCTGCGGTGGACGCTGCCCCGCATCCGCATCGATCAGGTGCTGTACGCGTGCGTTCAGGTGCTTTTGCCGCTGACAATGCTGTTTCTGCTTGGTACAGTGCTGTGGGTGTGGGCATCGACCAGCGGCAACGCGACGTGGTCGGTGATCGACGGCGTGACCCGCTGGGTTCTCGGCTTGATTGGCGCGGTGTTTGCCCTAGGATTCCCAGCCATAGCTGTCTACGGTTTCTATCAGCGCAGGCGCCTTGTGGGGAACCTCGCTGTCGATGCGATGCCGGGATCATAACGAAGGTGAGTGCCTAGTGTTCTTGCTCTCTCGATGTAGTGTTACAAAAGACCGCGCGCAATCGTGCTTTGCTGATCAGACCCCGGAGCGCGCGCGATGGGTTGGTCAACGCCGCCCCGGCGCTTGGGGCTCGGATATCCGATGCAGAACGGCGCATGTTCATATCGCCGTCATCAGCCTGGTTCTAATCGCCGGGGCGTTGTGCGCCGACGCGTCGGGCGCGGATGACGCGGGGGCGACAGCAGTCGCCCCAGGCGTCGTTGAAGCGGCGCCGCCCGGCGGGCTGCTCGAGGCGTCGTTGTTCTATGCCGTCGCTCTGCCGATGGTGATTTGTACGCTGGGCATCTGTATAAGCATGAACATCGTGCGGATGGCTGTGTGGCTTTTCGGTGCACTGGGATCAGTTGCACTTTTGTATTTCTCTCTGGCTGCGGACTTCCTTGCGGCGATCCAGCTAATAGTCTACGCGGGCGGTACGCTGGTGCTGCTCGTATTCGGCGTGATGCTCACGAGCAAATCGCCGTGGGTGCGTTTCGACCCTCGAAGAATAGAGCTTGTAGGCGCCGGTGTGGTGTGCGCGGGCTTATTCATCAGCCTGTGCGCCGCTCTTCGGGGAACGGTTTGGCACGGTACGGAAGGTATCGTAGCGGGGGCCTCCATGGCCGAGATCGGAACGCGCCTTTTGACCACTTACCTGGTTCCGTTCGAGGCAGCTGGGGTATTGCTCATGATCGTCATGGTCGGTGCAGCCCACCTTGCCCGACAGGAGAAGCATTAGTCGCGTGCTCACCATTGGTTTGACACACTACCTGGTGCTGGCAGCGTTTCTGTTGTGCGGCGGTCTGTTCACGATGGTCACGAAACGCAATGCCATCGGCATCCTCATAGGCGTCGAACTCGTGCTCAATAGCGCGAGCGTCAACCTCGTCGCGTTCGACAGGTATCTGGGTCCGTCCCGGATAGACGGGCAGATAACAGCTTTGTTTGTAATAGTTCTAGCAGCGGCAGAGGCGGCGATAGCCGTCGGGATCTGCATCAACGTGTACAAGAATCTCGCTACCGTCGACGTAGACAGCGCCAGCAAGCTGCAGGGGTGACCGGGTGCGCCGTAGGCTGCTCTACGTGGGGCTCCGGCCGGCGCTTGGTGTCCTTAGATGAGAGCCTGCGGGGTCTCCAGCGCGCTCCCGGATTATTCCGCTGGGCACTAGTAATCGATGACTGAACATACATACGAGCTGCTGCTGACGCTGGGCATATTGTCGCCGTTTGTCAGCTTCTGGATTCTGGTGCTTTTCGGGCCCAGATTGGGCAAACCCGCCGCTGGCTGGGTGGGCGTAGTTCTGGGCATGGGGGTTCCTCTAGCGACGGCAAGTTATGTGCTGGTGGGCTGGCTTGGAGAAGTCCGTTCCGGTCGCGCGGCGGAGCTGACCGCGGGCGCGCTGCGAGTACATTGGGCGATGCTCGGGAGCGTCCCTGCGACGATCGGGATCAAGCTGGACTCCCTTACAGTATGCATGTACTTCATGGTCGCGTTCGTGGCGTTTTGGATCTTCGTGTTCAGCGTTGGCTACATGTCGGGTCACAGCGACGAGGTCGACGGTCGCTGCAAGTACTCCAGATTCTTCGCCTATCTGTCGCTGTTCTGCTTCAGCATGCTCGGTCTTGTGGTCAGCAGCAGCTTGCTGTTCTTGTTCGTCTTCTGGGAGCTGGTCGGTCTGTGCAGCTATTTGCTTATCGGCTTCTATTTCGATAAAGGCTTCGCGTCGGCAGCCGCAATGAAGGCTTTTATCACGAACCGCGTCGGGGACTTTGGATTCCTCATCGGGCTTATGCTGGTGTATTTGCAGCTCCATACCCTTGACTTGGACGAAGCCGCCGCGGTGTTCGCGCAGCAGCATGCAAGCGGCACGGGCATTTTTGCCAGCCACTTCACGCTGTTTGGCTGTTCGCTGGCTACAATCATGGGAATAGGCCTGTTCTGTGGTGCTATGGGCAAAAGCGCCCAGTTCCCGCTGCATGTCTGGTTGCCCGATGCCATGGCAGGTCCCACGCCGGTCAGCGCCCTGATACACGCCGCCACCATGGTCGCCGCCGGCGTCTATCTCGTCGCCCGCATTTTCCGGCTCATGACTCCCGATGCGCTGATGTTCGTCGCGTTGATCGGGTGTCTGACGCTTACGTTGATGGCTCTGATCGCCATCGTACAGGTCGACATTAAGAAGTGTCTGGCGTATTCCACACTCTCGCAGCTTGGGTACATGATCTTCGGCATGGGATGTGGTGCCTGGATAGCCGCTCTGTTTCATCTGATCACTCATGCCTTCTTCAAGGCAATGCTCTTTCTCTGCTCCGGACAGGTGATCGAAGGGTGTCACCACGAGCAGGATATGAGGAGGATGGGCGGGCTACGTCGGAAAATGCCCGTTACATGTTGGACGTTCTTCGTGGGCGTACTGGCGATTTCCGGAGCGGGTATCGCAGGAACTTCGGTCGGGTTGGGAGGCTTCTTCAGCAAGGACGAGATTCTCGCGGTCGCCTATGCCCGGGCGTTTCAATGGGACGACTACGGCAAGCACGAGGAACACGGCTCTCAGCATGGCCATGCCGTTGCGGGAACAACACCTGAATATGGTCTGCCATGAGCCCTTTTGGCAAAGCC
>JBHHXS010000210.1:0-6350 GCA_046757145.1 Phycisphaerae bacterium
GATAATCATGCCGGCCAGGATGACCCCCTGTCCACCTAGACCGCCGGTCTTTATCTCACTGACACTCATTCGTCTCTTCCTGCGCGGGCCGATGTGACCGCCGCCTCACGCGGACTAACGCTTCCCCCCGACGCTTTCCAGTTTGGCGGTCATGGCTTCGACCAGCGATGGACGATCTACGTCCACAAACTTGCCGCATATGATTTCCTTCTGGAATTCGATCGCGCACTCGCGGGTGTCGGCTCCGTTCTTGACCGCGCAGTTCTCCTTGAACCACTTCATACGGTCAAGCCCACTTCCCAGCCGGTTGCGACGCTCGTACAGGGTCGGGCAGGGGGATATAAGCTCAAGGAAGCTGAAGCCCTTCTTGTTCATAGCCTCCACCATCGCCTTGGCCACCTGCCGCACGTGGAAGGTCGTCCACCGCGCCACATACACGGCGCCGCACGATTCCGCAAGAAATGGCAAGTTGAAAGGCCTCTCGTACACTCCGAACGGTGCGGTCGTGCCGATCGCATCAACCGGAGTGGTTGACGAGGCCTGCCCGCCTGTCATGGCGTAGTTGAAGTTATTGACGCATATGACGGTCAGGTCAGCATTACGCCGAGCAGCGTGCATGAAGTGATTACCGCCAATCGCGATGAGATCACCTTCGCCGCTGTAGACTATCACTTTAAGCTCGGGGTTGGCTAGTTTGAGCCCGGTGGCGAACGGAATCGCCCTCCCGTGAGTCGTGTGAAACGAATCAAAGGCGAGGTACCCGGCCACACGCCCCGTGCATCCGATACCCGACACTATGGCCAGTTTGTTCAAATCCAGCCCGCACCGGTCCAACGCCCGCGCGAAGCAATTCACCGTGGTCCCTATGCCACACCCGGGACACCAGATATGAGGGATGCGGTCGACGCGCAGGTATTTCTCGACGTTGTTCTCGGCACATTGGTCGACCGGCGCGGTGGCGCTCATCGCCCGGCCTCCATGATCGCATCGTAGATGTCCCCGGGCCGGTGAACCGCCCCACCCGCGTGCGGCACGGACACGGTTCTACATTGGCCCGCGGCGCACCGTTCCACCTCCAAGACCACCTGTCCCAGGTTGAGTTCGGGTACGACGAACGCCCCGATCTTCCCGGCGAGTTGGCGAATATGGTCTTCCGGAAAAGGCCAGATCACCATCAGGCGCAGGTGCCCGACTTTCAGGCCCGCCGCCCGAGCTTCGCGGATAGCCCTGCTGGCGATGCGCGACGTGATACCGTAGCTGATCACGACGACGTCGGCGTCGTCCACCAGATCCTCGTTGAACATGGAGATCGCGTCGACGTGCTTGCGGACCTTGTCGACCAAGCGATTGATGAGCTTGTGCTGGCATTCCGCGCTCATCACGGGGTAACCCCGCTCGTCATGCGTCAGACCGCTGATGTGGAAACGGTGCCCGTCGCCCGCCTTGGCTAGGTCAGGGACCATATCCTGACCGGGGTCGTACGGCTGATACTCCCCGGGCGCGAGCGTCGTGTACCGCCGCGGGAAAACCTCAATCTCCGCCGGCTGAGGGATGACAACACGTTCGGTCATGTGCCCGACGCTCTCATCCATCATGAACAACACCGGTACGCGGAAGCGCTCGGACAGGTTGAAGGCATGGATGATCAGATCGAAGCACTCCTGAGGGCTGTTGGGCGAAAGGGCGATGATCTCATAATCCCCGTGAGAGCCCCACCTGGCCTGCATGATGTCCGCCTGACCAGGGAGGGTCGGTAGCCCGGTAGAGGGCCCTCCGCGCTGCACATTGACAAACACGCACGGAACCTCCGCCATTGCCGCCAGCCCGATGTGCTCCATCATAAGCGAGATGCCCGGGCCTGAGCTTACCGTCATGGCCTTCGCCCCGCCCCAGACAGCACCCTGTATGGCTATGGACGAGGCGATCTCATCTTCCATCTGGATGAAAATCCCCCCGGTGGCGGGGAATCTCCATGCCAGGCGTTCCACGACCTCCGTGGACGGTGTGATGGGGTACCCGGCGACGAAATTGCAGCCGGCCGCTATCGCCCCCTCGGCACACGCGTGATCGCCGTCGAGGTAGTGGGCGCCGGTGAATCGGCCGTTGTCATCGGACACCGTATGGCTCCTTGTTCAGGTCAGGCGCGTCAGTGGCGAGGAAGGCGTACCCCGCAGATGGCGAAATCCGGACAGTACATGCCGCACAGATCGCAACCACTGCACTTGGATTCGTCTGCGACTACCGGGTAATGATACCCCTTGGCATTGAAGTTGTCCGAAATCACAAGTACCCCGAGCGGGCAGAACTCGACGCAATACGCGCACCCCTTGCACCGCTCCTGGATGATGTGTACTCGACCCCGCGGGCTGCCGCGCCCAACGACCGCGGCCTTTCCCTTATCTGTCACTGACCCCGACTCCTCCTGCCCGGTCGGTCTCCGCCCTCCGGTAGACAAAACTTGGAAACTCCCCGGCAATCCCCGGACCAAACGCACGAGCAGCCGGGCTGCGGCATGGAGCTAATATGTACGTGTAACTTCATCGCTCAGAGGATCAGAGGGTGTTCGCGCCGACACTACCACCCGGACGATTGCCCCGGGCGTGGCTCAGCATTCCCCCGAAGCTGCCCTTAATGGAGCATTTTCCGCGCATGCAGTGCGATAACCCCCAACTGGTACGACCGCCTGAATACCGACCCTGCCCCGGACGGGCCCGCTCCCTGAACGCCGTGCCGACGAGTAGCCCGCGCCGGCAAGTAGAACGTGCCCTGCGTTTGTCGGCCGACCACCGCTCGGGCCCCCACGACCCGACCCGCCGATGCGTGCGCCGTGCGCCCCCTCCGGGGGCGGACTACCCACCCCCCGGGACGCGGAAAGCAGGAATCATCGAGTCTTGTATCCAGTCCTCCATGGTACGCCCGAGGTCAGCGACGTCGCTGGCCATGATCAGCAGGTTGCGCTTCTTCCCGGTCTTGTCCTTCACCATATCCGGCAGTACAGCCAGACGCTTGAACCCGACCGCCTCGAACATCCTGACTGCACCGGCGTCGTCTTCGATGAACTGCGCCTGGAGTTTTTCAATGCTCCTGGCCTCGGCGATGGCGACGAGTTCGCGCGCGATGAGCCCGCCCAACCCCAACCGCCGATGGGTGCTCGCTGTGACGAGCCGGATGGAGGCCACATGCTGCATCCAGCCGTGCGATGCCATGTGTAGCGTACCGTCGCCGACTATCTTGTCCCCATCCACCGCCACCAGCGGAATGACGCGATCGAAATCCAGCTGCTCCGCCCACTTTCGCACGACTTCCCCGTCGCAGACATCATGGCGAAGATAGAGGCGGTCTTCCTCGGGTAGTGCCTGGAAGAACGCATGCAATTGCTCGAAGTCGTCGCGGGCGAGCAGGCGGAGCACCACCACCCGACCATCCTTGAGCTTCACGGTCTTTGGATAGGCGTCCTCGAACATGGTGATACTTCCATTTGAAAGGCATCTCACGACAGCGCGTGACACATCTGGTGCTGCAAAACGCGACTGCTCCCGACCGCCTGGAAGCTATCCTCGTTCGCAAGCGGGGCAGTGGCTGCCGGGCGCCGTCGCCCACATCGGCTACAGCATATCCCCGGGCGGGCGGATGGACAAGACCGCGACACGGGCGGCATCGCCCTGCGAAGCCGGCGCCCGGCAGGACTGCAACACGTGCCCGTGACCGAATCAGCGAGCCCGGGTCCTATGCCCCGCAGGCTCGCCGACCCACACCGGCAACGCCCCCGGCGCCGGTGCGATCGCTCTGTTCGCTCACTCTGGTGTCTCCGGTTGGCCGACCGGAGCGTGCTGTGAGCGTCGCCGAACCCGCGAGGTTTTAGGCCCGATCTTCGCTTGTCTTCGTGGCGGGAATTACATAAAGTATTGACATACGCGGTTTGATTGGCGGGCCTGTGAGCCTTACTAACAACCTTGCGCGTGACGCGGTTCACGCTTTGCACTTACTGGATCCGATAGTGGTCCATCCGGCCGACACCGTCGGCGTGGCCATCGAGCGGATGTGCGCCGGGTCTTCGGGCTGCGTCGTCGTCACTGAGCACCGCAAGCCCATCGGCATGTTCACCGATCGGGACATCGTGATGAAGGTGCTCGCCAAACGCCTCTCCCTGGACACCCCGGTCGCCCAAGTCATGACCCCCGAGCCCCACGTGCTCCGAGAGGGGTGCTCAGTGGCGTCGGTGATCCGGGCGATGCACGAAGGAGGGTTTCGCCACATGCCGGTGGTAGACGCCTCGGGATTCTTGAACGGCGTAGTCTCAGTCAAGCGTATCGTTGAGTACGTGGTGGATCATTTCCCGTCTACGGTCTTCAACCTTCCGCCTGACCCGGAACACAGACCCACTGCCCGGGAGGGTGCCTAGCACAGGCCCGGCATGGGGGTGGCTGCAGAAAATGTCTCATGACTGGAAAGCCATTCAGAGGGCCCGGGTAGAGGCTATCCCGACGGCCGTCTCGCGCGTCGAGGGCCCGTTCTGCGGAGGTTCCTACACAGGCACTCGGGAGCACTAATTGACCATGGTCGTATCGACCCAACCTCAGGAAGCGGACCGAAGACCGGTTGAAGTCATCGAGCTGGAAGAGATCACCGTAAGATTCTGCGGCGACTCCGGTGACGGGATGCAGTTGACCGGCACGCAGATGACCAACACTTCGGCGATCTTCGGCAACGATGTCAGCACGTTCCCGGATTACCCGGCTGAAATCCGCGCCCCCGTGGGCACGCTAGCCGGGGTAAGCGGGTTCCAGGTCTGCTTCGGTGCGCACAAGCTGCGCACGCCTGGCGACCGGGTCAACACCCTGGTTGCGATGAACCCCGCGGCACTCAAAGCCAACATCGACGACCTTGAACACGGCGGGATCCTGATCGTCAACACCGATGCCTTTGCCAAGAGCAATCTGGAGAAGGCGGGTTACGACACCAATCCGCTCGACTCTGAGGAGATGAACCGCTTCCGCGTCTTCCGCATACCCATGGACAGGCTCAACGCGGAGGCCTGCGCCGACACGGGGTTGACCGGGCGGGCCGTCGGACGCTGCAAGAACTTCTTCGCCCTGGGGCTGGTTTATTGGCTTTTCGGGCGACCGATGGAACCCACGCTGCGGTGGATCGGCGAGAAGTTCGCCGCCAGCGCGAGTATCGCCGATGCGAACACAAAGGCGCTCAAAGCCGGGTACTACCTGGGCGAAACCACGGAGTTGTTCCCGTCGCGCTACGTAGTCGCGCCAGCCAAGATCGAGCCCGGTAAGTACCGCAAGGTCAGCGGAAACGAAGCAATCGCCCTGGGGCTGGTTACCGCAGCTCACCGCGCCGGCAAGACGCTATTCTACGGCAGCTATCCAATCACGCCGGCCAGCGACATCCTTCACGAGCTCGCCCGATACAAGAACTTCGACGTGCGGACGTTCCAGGCGGAGGATGAAATCGCCGCGATGGCCAGCGTCATCGGGGCCTCCTATGCCGGGGCATTTGCAGCAACGGGAACGAGCGGGCCGGGCCTGGCCCTCAAGGGCGAAGCAATGGGACTTGCGGTTATGGTCGAACTCCCCATGGTGATCATCAACGTGCAGCGCGGGGGCCCGAGCACAGGCCTGCCCACCAAGACGGAGCAAGCCGACCTGAATCAAGCACTCGCCGGGCGCCACGGCGAGGCCCCGCTCTGCGTGCTTGCCGCTGCCACCCCGGCGGACTGCTTCGACATCGTGATCGAGGCGTTCCGCATCGCCACGGAGTTCATGACCCCGGTCATCGTGCTCAGTGACGGCTACCTCGGCAACGGGGCGGGCCCCTGGCGTATTCCCGACGTCGATTCCCTGCCTGCTTTTAAGATCAAGCACCCGCAGGGCGGCAACAACTTTCAGCCTTACCTGCGGGACGAGAGGCTTGTGCGTCAATGGGCCTTGCCCGGGACTTCCGGGCTCGAGCACCGCATCGGTGGTCTCGAAAAACGCGACATCACCGGTGAGGTCTGCTATGACCCGGAGAACCACGAGCACATGATCAGAACGCGAGCGGCCAAGGTAGCTCGGATAGCAGATACCATTCCTCCACTTGAGATCAGTGGGGATGACAGCGGGGAACTACTGGTGGTGGGATGGGGCAGCACATACGGCGCCGTCGCGACCGCCGTGGAGCGCGCACGAAAAAGGGGCTTGGACGTTTCGCATGCGCACCTCAGGTACCTGCATCCGATGCCGTCGAACACCGGCGATGTATTAAAACGCTTCCGCCGGGTGCTCATACCTGAGATGAACCTGGGGCAACTGCGGGGCCGTCTGAGACAGGAGTTCCTGGTCGACGGCATCGCGTTC